>JBOIDM010000035.1:0-13942 GCA_050740575.1 Gammaproteobacteria bacterium | reverse complement strand
GTGCCGATCCTGATCGGGTTGTTCGGGGTGGGTCTGGGAATCGTGCGCGCCCGCCGGTAGCCTTGCGCAATGCAAAAGAACGCCTTTTACCTGCTCGCCGCGATCACCTTGGTGGTGGTAGCCGCCGCGTTTTTTACCCAGGCGAGGAACGCACCGGAGACTGAAATCCGGACTAGCCCGGTGTTCGCGGATCTGCTCGATCGGGTGAACGACGTTTCCAAAATCGAGATCAAGTCCAAGCCCGAGCAAACCGTCTTGGTTAAACGAGGGGCTACCTGGGAGGTCGAGAACCGCGGCCATTTCCCGGCGCAGTTTGAAAAGGTGAAGGGTGCCGTGGTGGGCCTGGCCGAAATGCAAGTGGTCGAGCGCAAGACCGCGAATAAGGAACTGTATTCCAAACTCGGTGTGGAGGATCCCGCGAGCGGGTCAGGCGGCTCGAAGCTGGTGACCTTGTACGGCAAGGACGGCCAAGCGCTGGCGTCATTGATCGTCGGCAAACCGAGTACGGGTAAAAGCGCCGGAACCTATGTGCGGCCGCCGGATAAACCGCAAGCGCTGCTGGTCAAGGGCAATCTGGATGTGCCGGCGAACCCGGTTGATTGGTTAGTCAAGGACATCGCCCATATCCCCTCGGAGCGGATACGGGAAGTTGTCATACAAAAGCCGCGACAAGCGCTAGTGCGCGTCTACAAGAACGATCCCAAGGATGCGGACTACACCCTGGACGCGCTCCCGAAAGGACACAAAGTAAAATCCCAGTCAACCGTGAACAGCCTGGCGACATCCTTGGAGTACCTGCGCTTCGATGATGTCGTGCGGCGGGCGGATCTCAGTTTACCGGCGGACCCTACGGTCACGACACTGCGTACCTTCGATGGCTTGGTAGCGAAAGTCGAGAGCGCGATCGTGGAGGATAAGACCTGGGCGAGGGTGGCATTTTCCTTTGATGCCGAGGTGGCTAAGAAGGCCGCCTTCGCCACTGAGAAGGTAGCCCCCACGGACGGCAAGCCGGGTGCGAAAGCCGAGGGTGAGGGTAAGAAAGAAGCCCCCGCGCCATCGGTTGCCGAGGAGGTCAAGGCGCTGAGCGAAAAAACCGCCCAGTGGGCCTACGTGCTGCCAAGCTACAAGGGCGAGCTTTTGACCAAACCCATCGCGGCGCTGACGACCAAGGAAGGAAAGGACGAAACCAAGCCGTCATCTGCACCTAAGAAGCCTCCCAAATCCTAGTCCGAAAATCGGAGCCGGCGCGAAGCCTCTCGAAATAATGCTCACGCGGCTCACGTATCCAAATGTTGGGGTCGAACTGAAACGGCTCCTGCAGCGGATCCGAAATCCTTGGGTGCTTGGCAGTGCGGTGGCCCTAGCCTTATACGCTCTCGCCGGGTTTCTGCTCATCCCCACTCTGGTGCGGCATTATGTTCCGAAGCTCGCTGCCGAGCAGCTCCGCTGTCAGGCCGGCGTCGCCGAAGTACGGTTTAACCCTTTCCTCTTCGAGTTCGAGGCGAAAGACTTTTCCTTCAAAGACGCCGCGGGCGAGGCGTTATTCGGTTTTAAGAGCCTGTTCGTCGATTTCGAGCTGGAAAGCCTGTTCCGCTGGGCATGGACGTTCGCCGATATACGGCTTGAGGGTTGGTCCGCCGATTTGATGATCGATCGGGAAGGCCAGCTGAACCTGGCTAAGATCGGCGCGGCCCTGCCTGAATCCGACGAGGCATCGAAGCCCGAGGACAAGCCACCACGGCTCATGCTCAAGCACATGGAGCTCCGGGGCGGGTCGGTGAAATTCACGGATCGCTCCAAGTCGACTCCGGTCACGGAAACGGTTAGTCCGATCGACTTGGCGTTCGACACCATCTCGACGCTTCCCGGGCGCCGCGGGTCGCATGTGGTCAGCGCCAAACTGCCGCACGGCGGCGTAGTGGAATGGAAGGGCGATGTCTCGTTGAACCCAATCCTATCGGAAGGTGTAGTGCGCCTCAAGGGATTCAAACTGGCGACGCTCTGGAACTTAATCCGTGACCAGTTGGACTTGGCTGAACCGTCAGGGGAAGTGGGCGCGAGAGCGCAGTACCGCTTCCGATATGAGCAAGCCAAGGCGGATCTGACGTTGAGCGAGGTAGGCGCTAAAGTGGCGGGATTGCGGCTGTCCATCCCCGCTGCTCCAAAGCCGATCCTGGTCCTCGACACGATCGAGATCGCGGGCGCCCGCTTCGACCTTGCGAGCCGGGAGCTAACCGTACCGACATTCAACGTGCACAAGGGGCGTGTCGCCGTGTCCGTCAATGAGGCGGGTATCGCCAATTGGGAGACCTTGGTGAAGACTGGAGCTAACACCAATGCGGCGCGGCCCACTCCGCCCGCACGCTCCGGTGCGCCCGAAGCGCCTTGGCGGGTTAAGCTCGGAGCATTCAAGCTAGCGGACATCGGGATCACTTATGCCGATGCGAGTCACGGCATACCCTCGGTGGTTTCCGTCGGGGCTTTCAAGCTGGGGCTGAGCGCGGAAGCGGAAACCGGAGCCGCCCTACCGAAGGGGCGGATCCGGGACCTAACCGTCAGTCTGGAGCGCATCGCCATCGCCGAACGAGACAAAAGCGATTCGCTCGCGATCTTGGATTCCATTAAGCTTGAGGGCGGAGCAATGGATCTCGAGAAACGCGAAGCCACTGTCCAACGAGTGGCCTTACAGGGAGGCGGAGCCAAGCTTACCCGAGATGCGAATCAATCAATCCGTTGGCTGGAGTTGTTCGGACCTCGAGAGCAAGAAAATCTCCAGACCGGTGTCACCGAAACGCGGAACGTTGAGGAAGGCAAGCCGTGGCGCTTAGCGCTCAAGGCGCTCGACCTCCGGGGGTTCCACATAGCGCTTGCCGACCAAAGCATATCCCCCGAGCTTGCGTACGACATAGAGGACATGCAAGTCGCGCTCACGGACATCAGCAATGACGGAAAGACACCCATCGGGTTCGATGCCCGCCTCAAGATCAAACAAGGTGGTGCGTTGAGCACGGCCGGACAACTATCACAAAAGGCGGATCGCGCCGAGGCGCAGGTCACGATCGAGGGGATGAATCTGGCGCCGCTGAAGTCGCTGGTTGCACAGGTTGCGGCGCTTACCCTTGAGAGCGCCGCTGTCTCCGCCAAACTGCGGGTCGATTATAACCAAGCCAAGACCGGTCCATCACTCAAGGCGACGGGTGCCTTTAGCCTCGATAACCTGCTCCTAAACGAATCCAAGAGCGTTAAGCCCTTCTTGTCCTGGAAGGCGTTGTCCGCCGACGGAATCGACCTCGGCCTCGGCCCCGATAAGATGTCCATCAAGGAGGTGCGACTCGTCGAACCGGACACGAAGATCGTGATCTTCAAGGATCAAACAGTGAACCTCGCCACTGCCTTCCAACAGAAGGCTGCGCCATCATCCCGACCACCGGCAAAGACAGAAAAGCGGAAGACCGACCCCGCCAATCCATTTCCAATGAGCGTTGAGCGTGTCCGGATCGAGCGGGCGAAGGTCGATTTCGCCGACCTTAGCCTGGTCCTTCCGTTCGCCGCCCGCATCCACGATTTATCCGGCGCGGTGACCGGCATTTCCTCGGCTCCTACCAACCGAACCAGGGTCAAGCTTGAGGGTCGTGTGGACGAATACGGCCAGGTAAACGTGGAGGGGTCATTGAGCCCGTTACAGCTTGAGACGTTTAGCGATGTTAAATTGATATTCCGCAACGTTGCGATGCCACCCCTTTCGCCCTACACCGGCACGTTTGCCGGGCGCAGGATCCAATCCGGAAAGCTCAACCTGGATCTGCAGTACAAAGTTGAGGAGCGCAGGTTGAAGAGTAACAACACGATCATCCTCGAACAATTTACCTTGGGTGAGCGGGTCGAAAGTCCGAACGCGGTAGACTTACCCCTCGACCTCGCGATTGCGCTGCTCACTGATAGCGAGGGCAAGATCAACGCGTCCGTGCCCATCGAAGGCGACGTGGACAGTCCTGAATTTCGCGTTGGGCACCTGATCTGGGAGGCGGTCGTCAACCTCGTCACCACTGCTGTCAGTGCGCCTTTCAAGGCGCTCGGCGCCATCGTCGGCGGAGAGGAGGGCATAGACGCGATCCTGTTCCGGCCGGGTATCGATACGGTCTCGCCACCTGAGCGCGAAAAGCTCGCAAAAGTAGCGGAGGCATTGACTAAGCGGCCAAAGATCGTTCTAACAGTACACGGGACGTACGACCCTGCGGCCGATGGCGAAGCGCTCCGATCAATGCAGGTGCGGCTTGCTTTGGCTCGGGAGCTCGGCGTTGACTTGCAACCGGGCGAGGACCCGGGTCCGGTGGCCGCCGACAACGCCGATACGCAACGCGCGCTGGAGGCGCTGTCCGAGCAACGCCATGGCGAAGATGCCATCGAGGCGTTCGAGACGAGCTACGAAAAATCCGAGGGCAAGAAGCCCAAAAGGGTCAGCGCAATCTTGTCACTGATGGGCCGGGCCAGCGAGGACGTGGATTTCTACGAAAAATTATTCCAGCAGCTGGTAGAAAAGACCCCGTTGGCAACCGCCGACCTTGAAGCTTTGGCCGCGCGGCGCGGAATGGCGGTTATCAAGGAATTGCGGAGCCAAGCTGGATTCGATCCATCGCGTGC
The DNA here is from genome assembly GCA_050740575.1 of Gammaproteobacteria bacterium. Lineage (GTDB taxonomy): Bacteria > Pseudomonadota > Gammaproteobacteria > JACCXJ01 > JACCXJ01 > USCg-Taylor. Next base: position 9,301 of record JBOIDM010000035.1, on the reverse strand, counting down.
CAGCGCCGGGGAAATCGAACAGGTCCCAGATACCCAGGCGGACAACGTCCCAACAAAACTCGAGCTGGGCGCTTGAACGCATGGAAAAACCGCCGGATTAGGTGTAGCTTAGTAAAGAGAGGGTCGTCTCTGAGGAGTACATGCCGCGTAAGCTCTATATAAAAACCTTTGGCTGTCAGATGAACGAATACGATTCCTCCCGGATCGCCGCCGCCTTGGAGGATTCGCACGGAGTGTCCACGACCGAGAACCCGGCGGAGGCCGACGTTCTTATCGTCAATACCTGCTCCGTGCGGGAGAAGGCGCAGGAAAAGCTATTCTCTCAGCTAGGACTCTGGCGGCAGTGGAAAAAAGCCCGCCCCGAGCTCGTCATCGGCGTGGGCGGCTGCGTGGCCAGCCAGGAAGGAGCGGCGATCTGGGAGCGCGCCCCCGATGTCGACGTGATTTTTGGCCCCCAGACCCTCCACCGGCTGCCGGCGATGTTGGATGCCGCCGCAGGCACGGGGCGCCCGATCATCGATATCAGCTTTCCGGAAATCGAGAAATTCGACCGCCTGCCCGAGGCGCCGGCCCAGGGACCGGCCGCATTCGTTTCCATCATGGAGGGTTGCAGCAAGTATTGTTCGTTTTGTGTCGTGCCTTACACTCGCGGGGAGGAGTTCAGCCGGCCTTTTGACGATGTGATCACCGAGATCGCCGGGCTCGGCGAGCAAGGTGTGCGCGAGGTGACGCTTCTCGGTCAGAACGTCAATGCTTACCGCGGAGCCATGCACGATGGCAGGATCGCCGATCTCGCCGTATTGCTGCATTATGTGGCCGACATCGATGGCATCGAACGCATCCGCTTTACCACCTCGCATCCGCTGGAATTTTCCGATCGCTTGATCGCGGCCTACGCCGACATTCCGCAACTTGCGGATCACCTGCATCTGCCGGTGCAGAGCGGTTCGGACCGCGTCCTAGCACGGATGAAGCGTGGTTACACGGCGCTCGAATACCGCGCCAAGATCCGCAAGCTGCGCGAGGTCCGGCCGGGCATCAGCGTCTCCTCGGATTTTATCGTCGGTTTTCCGGGCGAGACCGAGGAGGACTTCGAGAAAACCCTGGCACTCGTCGATGCGGTCGGTTTCGACCAGTCGTTTAGCTTCATCTACAGCAAGCGCCCGGGCACGCCCGCCGCGAGTCTCCCCGATGAGGTTCCGGAGGACGTGAAAAAAGGACGGTTATGGATCCTGCAAACGCGCATCGACGACCAGGCCCGGACGATCAGCGCCGCCATGGTAGGAAAGGTGGAGCGCATCCTGGTGGAAGGCCCCTCACGCAAGAACCCGGAGGAACTGTGCGGCCGGACCGGCAACAACCGGGTCGTGAACGTCGCCGCGCGCCCAAGCCTCGCCGGCCATTTCACCGAGGTGCGGATCACCGCGGCCTTGGCGCATTCGTTGCGCGGCGAGCTCATCGGGTGCGCGAACCAGTCTGCTGATCGCCCAGTGCTCGCTTGAGTACCACCACGAAGCTGCCGCCCGCGCTTGCGAGCGACATTGTCTTGGCGCCGCTCGATAACCAGCGTTTGGCCAATCTGTGCGGTCAGTTTGATGAGCACCTACGGCTGTTAGAACGCCGCTTGGGGGTCGAGATCAACAACCGCGGCAATGCCTTTCGAGTGATCGGTCTGCCGCGCTCGGTGGCCGCGGCCGGCCGGATCATCGAGCAGTTGTACGCGGCGACGGTCGAGGAGATACTCTGTCCGGAGCGCATCCATCTGCACCTGCAGGAAGCCGGCATCGAAGAGATTTTGGAAGAGGCCGATCACGACGACCGCCATATCCAAACGCCGCGCTGTGTCGTGAAAGCCCGAGGCGCGAACCAGCGCCGTTATGTCGATAGCATTCGCCAATGCGACATCAATTTTGGCATCGGCCCTGCGGGCACCGGTAAGACCTACCTGGCCGTCGCCTGCGCGGTCGAGTCCTTGGAACGCGAAGCGGTGCGGCGGGTGGTATTGACCCGGCCCGCGGTGGAGGCGGGCGAGCGCTTGGGGTTCTTGCCCGGGGACATCGTCCAGAAGGTGGACCCCTATTTACGGCCCTTATACGATGCTCTCTACGAGATGCTGGGGTTCGACAAAGTCTCGAAATACATCGAGCGCCACATCATCGAGGTCGCGCCGCTCGCTTTCATGCGCGGGAGGACCTTGAATGACTCCTTTATCATTCTGGACGAGGCGCAAAATTCGACCTCGGAACAGATGAAGATGTTTCTCACGCGCATCGGTTTCGGGTCGACCGCAGTCATCAACGGCGATATCACGCAAGTGGATCTCCCGGCAGGCCGGCTGTCGGGCCTGCGGCAGGTCATCGACGTGCTACGACAGACACGGGGCGTGAGCTTTACTTTTTTCCAAGCCAAGGACGTCGTAAGACATCCGCTCGTGGCACGGGTGGTCGAGGCTTACGAAACCTACGAAGCCGGAAGCCGGAGCACGGCCGAGCCCTATTGATGGCGGTCCGAATAGCGCTGCAGTATGGCTGCGGGTCCGTGGGCCTGCCCACGCGCCGGAGCGTGACCAAGTGGATACGCGCGGCCCTCGCCCGCCGGTGCGCGTGCGCCGAGGTCACGGTGCGCATCGTCGGCGAAGCGGAGGGCGCGGAATTGAATCGGCGTTGGCGCAAGCGCAGCGGTGCGACCAACGTCCTATCTTTCCCGAGCGAAGGTCTGGAGCACGCGGCGCCGGCGTTCCTGGGCGATATCGTGATTTGCGCCCCCGTGGTCATGCGGGAAGCTCAAGAGCAATCAAAATTTCCCGAGGCGCATTGGGCGCATCTCGTCGTTCACGGCGTTTTGCATCTGCTTGGGTACGAGCATCAGGCGGAGCGTGAGGCCGTAGCGATGGAACAGCTAGAACAGGACATTCTCAAAAGACTCGGGTATCCGAATCCTTACAGTGATGTGACCGGTGCATGAACGACGACCCTCCTAGTAAAAGACGAAAGAATTCGTGGCTTAGACGGTTTAGGGAATTTCTGCGCTTGTATCCAAAGGACACGCAAGAAATCACGGACTTACTTCGTGAGCTCGAGCAACGCAATCTGATTTATCCCGAGGTGTTGGCGATGATCGAGGGCGCGCTGCTGGTCTCCGAGATGCAGGTGAGAGACATCATGTTACCGCGCGCACAGATGGTCGTGGTTCCCGCGGACGCGGGGGTAAAAGAGTTTCTGCCGCGGGTGATCCGTTCCGGGCACTCGCGGTTTCCGGTGGTCGACGACAAACGCGATGAGGTGCTAGGGATCTTGCTTGCGAAAGACTTGCTTGCTTACCTGGCGCAGACAGAGCCCACCGCCTTCGAGCTTTGGGATGTGCTGCGTCCGGCGGTGTTCGTGCCGGAAAGCAAGCGCTTGAACGTGCTACTGCGGGAATTTCGCAGTAGCCGTAATCACATGGCCATCGTGGTCGATGAATACGGGCGAGTGTCGGGGCTGGTGACCATCGAGGATGTCATCGAACAGATCGTCGGTGACATCAGCGACGAGCACGACATCGGCGAGGAAGGCTATATCAGGAAGCACCGTGACGATCGCTACACCGTTCGGGCGCGCACCCCGATTCACGAATTCAATGCTTATTTTCAAACCGACTTCGCGGACGAGGAATTCGATACCATCGGCGGCGTCATCCTCAAGGCCTTGGGTCATATGCCGGCGCGTGGCGAGACGATAGAGTACGGGGGCTGGAAATTTACCATCCTGCGCGCCGACCCGCGCCGCATCCATTTAATGCGTGTCGGCCGGGCACCGGAATGGGCCGGCGAGCAGCCGCACGCAGGAGTTGGCTAAGGTTTGGGGCAAAATGCGTGATCGCCGGGCCGTAGCGCGCCGCGCGCCTACCCTCGTTGCAGAGTGGCGGGGAGGTTTGGCGAACAAGGGCTGGCTTAGTCTTGCCGGGGATCTAGCGAGCCTCGCCGCGGGTGGGATTCTGCCATTGGCATTCGCACCCTACGAGCTGGCGCCGCTCGCCGTGCTGTCACTCGCGGTTCTTTTCTATCTCTGGGACGAGGTCTCGCCGCGGCGGGCGTTTTGGCGCGGCTGGCTTTATGGCGTCGGAATGCTTGGAACGGGTGTTTCTTGGGTGCAAATAAGCATCCACCAATTCGGGATGCCCGTCCTGGCTTTTTCGGTCACCGTGACCGTCGCGTTTATCGCTTTTGTCGCGCTTTATCCCGGGCTGATCGGTGCGCTCGCCAATCGTTGGTTTCGCGTCTCCGCCACGGCGCGCTTCCTGCTCGTGCTCCCGGCTCTCTGGATGCTCATGGAATGGTTCAAGGGCTGGGTTTTAACCGGTTTCCCGTGGCTGAATGTCGGTTATAGCCAGGTGGATACTCCGCTCGCCGGCCTCGCCCCGGTGTTTGGCGTATACGGAGTAAGTTTCGCGGCGGCGCTAAGCGCGGGGCTACTCTGCGCGTTGCTCCGGAGTCCCTCGCGCTTGGGCTACGCCGTGTTTTTATCGCTTCTCTGGCTAGCCGCGTTCGGGTTGGGGCGGGTGACATGGACCGCAGCGCAGGCGACGGAATCGCTCTCGGTGGCGCTCATTCAGGGCAACGTTGCGCAGACGATGAAATGGCTGCCCGCCGAAAGGCAGGCAACCATCGATCGCTACCTCGGGCTGACCGCGTCTTCTTGGGGCAAGGCCGATCTTGTCGTATGGCCGGAGACCGCCATACCGGAGTTTTATACAGAAACCGCGGCGTATGTGCGCGTGCTTACCGAACAAGTGCGGCAAACGGGGACCGAGATCCTCCTCGGCGTGCCCTATCGAGAGGCTGGAGGGGAGCGGTATTACAATGCGGTCGCCACGATCGGGCGGCACGCGGGGGTCTATCGAAAGCGTCACCTGGTACCCTTTGGCGAGTATTTGCCGTTCCCGGCGCTACTGGGGAAACTCCTATATTTCCTGGATATCCCCATGTCGAGCTTCAGCGCCGGCAGCCGGGGCCAAGCACCGCTTGTGGCCGCCGGTGTCCCGGTCGGCGTTTCCATTTGCTATGAAGATGCATTCGGCGAAGAAGTCATCGAACAGCTGCCGGTGGCCCGGCTCTTGGTTAACGTCAGCAACGATGCCTGGTTCGGAGACTCGATTGCGCCTCATCAGCATTTGCAGATGGCGCGCATGCGTGCTTTGGAGGGAGGCCGCTTTCTCTTGCGAGCCACCAACAATGGGATTTCCGCCGTTGTCGACCACCGGGGTAAGGTGATTGCGCAGGCGCCACAGTTTCGGCCATACACGCTCAAGGCGCGGATTCGCGCACGCAGCGGCGCGACGCCGTACGTCATGTTCGGAAACGGTCCGATGGTCGCGCTCGCCGCGGGTTTACTCGCCGTGGCTCTCGTCTTTTTCCGCGTGCGTGCTTAGCGCCGCCCCTCGCAGTGATGCGCATCTTGGATCGCTATATCGCGAGGACCGTGATGATCTCGATCGCGAGTGTGTTGGTGGTTTTGGTCGCGGTATTTTCTTTCTTCGAGTTTATCGATGAGCTGGATCAGGTGGGCCGTGGCGGGTATGGGATCCTCGCCATCGTTGAGTTCGTCGTTTTCAGCATCCCGCGGCTGACCTACGAGCTTTTCCCGATCGCCGCCTTGATCGGTACGCTAATCGGTCTGGGAACGCTGGTGCGCAATAGCGAGATGATCGTGATTCGAACCTCCGGGGTGTCGCTGGCGCGGATCGTTCTATCGGTAATGAAGCTGGGGTCCTTGTACGTTCTCGCCTCCCTGATTGTAGGCGAGTTTATTGCCCCGCCCAGTGAAGAGCTAGCGCAACAAAATAAGTCAATCGCGACGACCAATCAGATCGCGCTTAGAAACCCGGGCGGTTTCTGGGCCCGGGACGGACGGAGTTATATCAACATACGCCGGGTGTTACCCGGCAATCGCGTGGAGGAGGTTTACATCTATGAATTCGACGACCAGAATCGTCTCCGCGTAAGCACTTCCGCGCGCCGGGCCTATTATAAGCAAGGCCGATGGGTTCTCGAACGGATTAATCAGACCGTTTTCGACACGGACCGCGTGCACAAGCGGCAAATGGAGCGTGCGCCCTGGGATTCGTTGCTGGATCCCAAGCTCATCAATCTCGTCGCGATCAACCCCCAGCACCTTTCGATGTTGAATCTCTATAACTACATACGCTTTCGAGAGGCTAACCGACAAAACAGCCGCTACTACTGGCACGCACTGTGGGCAAAGCTGTCATATCCGTTGGCCACGGGCGTCATGGTCTTTCTTGCCATTCCGATTGTGTTGGTCACGGCGCAAAGAACGGGTATCGGTCAACGCGTCGTCATCGGCTCTTGCATAGGCCTGGTTTTCCATATCATCAACAAGGCTGCGGGATCATTGGGCATGGTGTTCGACCTATCGCCTCTGCTCAGCGCGATGTTTCCAACGGCCGCCACTTTCCTGGCCGCCGTTTTACTCATGCGCCGGGTGCACTGATCAATCCAAGGAGTTTATTAATCATTCCCGCGGTTTTGCCGCGGGGACCTTAGCGATGGGGTTTCCAAAAGGGAGAGGCGCAGCTCTCCCCTTGGTCGCTCCGCGGGGCTGCATACCCCGTGGTGGCGAAATCTATGTTGACTTCATCATCCTTGATATCATGTGCTGGTGTCAAGTTTGAAGCGCAACACTTCATAGGGTTAGGTGGCCAAGTGGTTTTTGGGTGGTTCAGACCGTTCGAGAGCGAGCAATTGAGAGAACACTTCGAGGGGTGTCTGGTAGTGAAGGATTCGGCGAGGCCGGTTGTTTAGCGAGTTAGCGATGGCGTTCAATTGGCCTTGAGTGATTGAGGAGAGGTCCACCCCTTTTGGCAAGTATTGTCGTATCAAGCCATTGGCGTTTTCGTTGCTGCCGCGCTGCCAGGGGCTATGGGGATCGGCGAAATAGATTTTCACGCCGGTTTGTTGGGTGAGTTCGCGGTGACGAGCCATTTCGCTGCCCCGGTCGTAGGTGAGGGTTTTGCAGAGACTGGGTTGTAGCTCGGTCAGCACGCGGCTAAAGCCATTGAGGGCGGAGAGCGAACTACAGTTCTGCATCTGTGCCAGGATAATGAAACGGCTGGAGCGTTCGACCAAGGTGCCCACTGCCGAGCGGTTAGCTGCGCCTTTCAAGAAGTCTCCTTCCCAGTGGCCCGGCACGAGGCGATCGGTCACCTCTGGAGGGCGGACATGGATAAGTACATCGGGGGCGATAAATCCTGCTTGCTTGCGGTTGGCGCCTCGAGAGCGTGGCCAGCGGTTTATGTGTCCTTGACGCAAACAGCCGATCAACTCCCGGCGTAGTGCTCCGCGCGGCAATGCATACAAGGCGGTGTAAATGGTTTCGTGGCTCACATTCCAAGCATAGCAGCCGGGGTGTTCTTGCCGCAGTCGCCCGGCGATCTGATCGGGAGAACAGCCTTTCTCAAGTTCGCCCCGTACGTGGGTAAAAAGCTCGCTGCCCTCCGCAAGCTTGCGTGGGCGCCGACGCGTGAAACGGGCCATATGCGCACGTGAAACTGCCCGTGTCGCTTCATACGGTAGCTGGGCACAGCCGCTCATACGACGATGCCTGTCAATCTCGCGCGTAATCGTCGAGGGAGCATGTTTTAGTTCCCGGGCGATGGCTCGCGAACTCATGCCATCACGAAGTCGCAACATAATGTTCACTCGTTCTTCCACGCTCAACTGCCGGTAATGCTCTCCCATGCAACACCTCCTTCTCTCAAATACAGCATTGTGTTGCACTTGATTTTAGACTCCAAGTATTAGTATCGATATATCGTGGTCTGTCCCCTAATTCCCCCGCAGCGGCACCGCGCGGGTACTCAGATCTTGCCCTGGAGCAGCTCGCGCGTGACGCCGCGGGCATAGACGCTGAAGGTCTTTGCCAGCGTGCGCAAGTCTACCGTGCTCGTGAGTGTGTCCGCGATGCCGAAGGGCAGCATCAGCGGGATCATGCCGCGCGCATACTCCAGCGCGAAACAGCGGTCCGGTATGCGGTAGCCCTTCGCCACGCCGCGCCGCAGATGGTGCACGTCCCCGGGGCGGTAGACCTCGCGCTCGAGCGCACCCTCGGTGTAGGCCCACTGCTCACCGTCGAGGATGAAGAACCAGTCGTCGGCGAGAAAGCGCCCGCTGTGGCCCTCGGTGCCGATCGGCGACCCGAACAAGATCAGGTACTCGCTCAGCGAGGCGTGCAGCACGCGCATCATCCCCATCGCGCCGCCGGCGTTGTTGAAGATCCACTCCTCTTCACGCAGGATGTGGCCCGGATAGCGGGCGCCGAGGCCCTCGACGAGGGCCTCCAAGATGTCTGGCAGGCGCTGACCGATCAGCGGGCGCACGAGCGCGTGCAATTGCTCGGGTTCGAACACATGGCTCATAGGGCGCGCCTAGCCTCAGTACAGTCCCGGCACGATCTTGTAGGGCACGAGCCTTCTGTACTCTTCCCAGGTTGCGCCGTATTTGGCGGCGCAACGTTTGTCGTCGCGCCCAGCGCGGTCGAAGAGCAGCACGCTGAGGAAGACGAAATAGAAATACGGAACGAAGTTCGCTCCGCCCGCGGGGAGCGCCCAGCACAGCGCCAGGAGCAGTTCGGGCAAGTAGTGGAAGTGCCGCGCGAGGCCCCAGTATCCCGAGACCAGCAGCAGGTTCTCGCGCTCCACGCCGTCCTGCGTGCGGTAGCGCCCGAGCAGGGTCCGCGGAGGACGGCCCCACACCGTCGTGTTGCCGCTTGTTGCGCGAACGCGCTGCCGCTGCGCGTCCGCGGCGTAGTTCATCCAGAGTGCGGCCAAGCCGACGGCCGCGATGGCGGCGGCCCACGCCGGATGTAGTGCGTGGGGATGGTTCGCCAGGTACTGGCCGAAGATCGTGTAGACGCTCGGCACCCAGACCAGCACGCCCCAGCAGAGGTAGTAGCCGAAGCGGTCGTGCATGATATCCAACGAGTTGAAGTAGCCGCCCTCCCACACGAAGAACTTGAAGAGATAGGCGACCACCAGACCGGTTGAGACCAGCATCGAGTTGGAGAGGGTCCCGTAGGTCTCGTGCTGGTACGCGGCGAAGCAGACGAGCAGGACGCTCCAGCCCATCATCGAGACGCGGCAGATGAGCAGCTGTTTGAGGTTGATTCCGAAGAGCGCCGGGTGCAGCTCGATGCCCTGGAAGAAGTCGAAGAGCGCGTGGCCCGTATAGACCGCGTCGCTGGTCGACGGGTAGCGCCGACCCTTCCAGTACAGAAAGCCACAGAAGGCGAGGGCGACTACGTTG
>JBOIDM010000034.1:0-12698 GCA_050740575.1 Gammaproteobacteria bacterium | reverse complement strand
GGCGCACACCATGCACATCGCCTCGGGGATCACGGGATTGACCTTGCCCGGCATGATGCTGCTGCCCGGTTGCAGATCGGGCAGGGCGATCTCCGCTAGACCTGCGAGCGGCCCGCTGTTCATCCAGCGCAGATCGTTGGCGATTTTCATGAGGCTCACGGCGATGGTCTTCAACTGTCCGCTCATCTCGACCGCGGCATCTTGCGAGCTCAATCCCTCGAAGAAATTGTCCTTGCTCGCGAACGGCACGCCCGTTTGCGCCGCCAGAATCGCTGCGACGCGCGCGCCGAATTCCGGGTGGGCGTTAATGCCCGTCCCCACCGCCGAGCCTCCGAGCGGCAAGGTCCGCAAGCGCGTGAGCGCGGCGCCGAGCCGGTCTCGACCCAAGCGAAGTTGTGTCGCCCAGCCGCCCAGCTCCTGGCCGAGCGTCACGGGCATCGCGTCCATGAGGTGCGTACGGCCGGTCTTGACGACGCTTTGGAACTCCTCGGCGCGCCGGGTAATCGCGGCTTCGAGATGTGCCAGGGCCGGCAGCAGGTCCTCGGTGACTTGCAAGCTGGCCGCGACATGGATCGCGGTCGGGATCACATCGTTACTGCTCTGGCCCATGTTCACGTGATCGTTGGCGTGCACGGGCGCGCCCAGCCGGCCGCCGGCCAAGCGGGCGATGACTTCGTTAGCGTTCATGTTGGAGCTGGTGCCGGAGCCGGTTTGGAATATATCGACGGGAAACTGCGCATCGTGCTCCCCGCGAGCCACTTCCAGCGCCGCATTGCGAATGGTTTCCGCCATGTTCCCGTCCAGCAGTCCGAGCGCGAGATTCGCTTGGGCGGAGGCCGCTTTGATGAGCCCTAGCGCCCGGATGATCGCACGCGGCATGGGAAGTCCGCTGATGGGGAAGTTGTCCACCGCCCGCTGCGTCTGTGCCCCGTAGAGGGCCGAGGCCGGCACGCGGACCTCGCCCATGCTGTCTTTTTCGAAGCGATAATCGCTCATGGTTCGAACGATCGTCACACGCCTGTCAAGAAAGTGCGCGTAGAATTACTAGCTTTGCTCCCAAGGCAAGCCCCGTTGCCGCCAACCATTGATCCCGCCCCGGTGCCTGTGCGCGTCGAGATCGCCTTCGAATCCCTCTGCGATATTGTAGAGGCGCTTGAACCCGTGCTCCGCCAGCGCCTCGGCGGCGGCGCGCGAGCGCTTGCCGCTGCGGCAAATCGTCATCACCGTGACATCTTCCACCGGCGCGCCCTGTCGCAACGCCTCGCGAATGCGCTCGGGGAAGTCGGGCAACACGCGCCACTCGGGCGCCTCCATCCAGGGCACATGGAACGCGCCCACGGGATGGCCGACGTACTGATATTCCATGGTCGTTCGGACATCGACGATGACCGCGTTGGGATCTTTGCGCTGTAGCTCGAACGCCTCATCGGGGCGAATGTCTTTAATCTCGATCTCTGGCATGATGCGGGCCTCAAGTAGAATATGGCGTCCATCGCGCGCGGCGCCGGCAAGGCCGCCGCGCCCGCGCAGTATATCGCGAACCCAGGGCGGGGGGATCAACGCGGGGTTATCAGAATCGAGATATCTCGCCTGCGGGGCCGTTGCCCCGCAAGCGGCCAAAGGAGATTGCACCCCTCCCTTTTGGGAGCCTCATGGCTAGGGTGCGCGCCACAAGCCGGGTGTTAGTGAATGACGGTTTCTCGGGAGGCATCGATCGTGAGGGGAAGATTATGCCGCTAGCCGCGGGTCCGGTGGCCGCGGTGGACATCGGTTCCAACAGCTTTCACATGCTGGTGGCCCAGGTCTCCAGGGGGCGCCTGCAGGTCGTGGATCGCCTCAAGGAGATGGTGCGTCTCGCCGCCGGGCTCGACGATCGCAACTGTCTCGATGAGGCGGCCATGATCCGCGCCCTCGAGACGCTAGAGCGCTTCGGACAGCGCCTGCGCGATGTCCCCAAGGGCAATGTGCGCGCCGTCGGGACCAACACGCTGCGCAAAGCCCGCAATCGCAAAGAGTTCTTGGCGCGGGCGCGGCAGGCGCTCGGCCACCCGCTGGATATCATCGGCGGCCGGGAGGAGGCGCGTTTGATCTACCTAGGCGTATCGCACAGCCTCGAGGACAGCTCCGAGCGGCGCTTGGTCGTCGATATCGGGGGCGGGAGCACGGAGCTCATCCTCGGCCAGCAGTTCCAGCCCGCCCACATGGAGAGCCTGCACATGGGATGTGTGGAGATGAGCCGGCGATTTTTTGAAGAGGGGATCATTGACGACGCCAGCATGGAGAAGGCCGAGCTATTCGCGTTGCAGGAGCTCGAGCCGATCTCCTCGCCGTTTCGGCGCATCGGCTGGGAATCCGCCATCGGGGCGTCGGGCACCGTGCTCGCGGCGCAGGAAATCGTGCGCCATCAGGGATGGACTCAGGATGGCATCACGGCGAGCGCCTTACGCAAGCTGCGCAAGGCAATCATCGCGGCGGGCCGCATCGATAAGCTGGCGTTCGAAGGGTTGCAAAGCGACCGCGCCCCGGTCTTCGCGGGCGGTGTGGCGATCCTGGGCGCGATTTTCGAATCCTTGGGCGTCGAGCGCCTGCAGGCGTCGAGCGGTGCCTTGCGTGAAGGCCTGCTGTACGACCTTTTGGGCCGCATCGAGCAGGAGGATGTGCGCGCGGCCACTGTCGCCGAGCTCATGCGCCGCTTTCAGGTCGACGAGCCTCAGACGGCGCGCGTGGCAGCGACGGCACGGGCCTTACTCGAACAAACGCCCGGTGCCTGGGGGATCGAGCGGGAGGAGCACGGCCAGCTCTTGGGGTGGGCGGCGCGATTGCACGAAATCGGCCTCGCCATCTCCCACAGTCAATACCACAAGCATGGGGCCTATCTCGTCAGAAACATGGACCTGCCCGGTTTTTTCCAGGGCGAGCAGGAGGTGCTCGCGGTGTTGATCCGCGGCCACCGGCGCAAGCTGCCGCTCGGCGAGCTTCAGAACCTTGCGGAGACGGTGCGGCAACCGGCCTTGTACCTATGCGTGCTACTGCGGCTGGCCGTCACGCTGCACCGCAACCGAACGGATGCGCCGCTGCCGCCAATGACGTTGGATGGGGAGACTGGCGTCGTGAAGCTGCGCTTCGCGCCGGGATGGTTGGAACAAAATCCCCTGACCCAAGCCGATTTGGCGCAGGAAGCGTGCTATTGGAAAGCAGCGGAGATCAAGCTCAAGTATAAGTGACGCCCGTCGCGTATAGGATTGCACGCGCGTCGGTGGCCGTTCGAGCGGAACAATTTTATACTTACGGTGTGTACGGAGAGGGCACGCTGTGAATACGCTGCGCAGGGAAATCAACGGCACGGGCATCGGCGTTTACCCGATTGGCCTTGGGGCCATGCCCTTGTCGATTGCCGGACGCCCCGAGGCGGCTCAAGCCTTCGAGGTGATCAAGGCCTTTGTCGAGGCGGGCGGTGACTTTATCGATACCGCTAACGTTTACTGTCTCGATGACTCCGACATCGGCCATAACGAGCAGTTGATCGCGAAGGCATTGGAGCGCCTCGGCAAACGAGGCAGTGTCACCGTCGCCACCAAGGGCAGGCTCAAGCGCCCCAAAGGGGATTGGACCACCGACGGCCGCCCCGTATCGCTGCGGGCTTCATGCGAAAAAAGTCTGCGCGATCTTAACACCGGCGCCATCACGCTCTATCAACTCCACGCGGTCGATCCCGCGGTCGATCTGGCGAAATCGCTCGCGGAGCTCATGCGCCTCAAGGAGGAGGGGAAGATCCTGCATATCGGGTTGTCCAACATCACCCCGCGCCAGTTGGAGCAGGCCCTGGCGATGACGCCGATCGCCTCGGTACAAAACCGCTGCAACGTGCTCGAACAAAAGGACTTCAAGAATGGCATGGTGGCGCTCTGCGAAGCGAAGGACGTCGCCTATATTCCTCACAGCCCGGTGGGAGGCCACTATGGACAGGTGCGATTACGCGAGCAACCGATGCTGAAGAGGCTTGGCGATAAATATAGCGCCTCGCCCTATCAGATTGCCCTCGCCTGGTTATTGCATAAGGGCGAGCATATTCTGCCGATCCCCGGGGCGAGCAAACCAAAAAGCATACTCGATAGCCTAAAAGCCGTAAATCTTCGGCTTAGTCAGGAGGATGTCGCCGCGCTGGATCGGCTGGGTTAAGCGGGAAAATCGTGTCGATCGTGCGCGAGATGCCCTCATCGGGTAGCCTGGGTGGGGCACAGCGAAACCGGGGAAAATGGGCTTCGCTTCCCGGGTTACGCCGCTGCGCGGCCAACCCAGGCTACAATTTCTACTGGCCGTGGCTAACGTCTTTCGCGGACAACGGTAACTTACATCCGCTCAGCCTCACTACGCGGAATCAGGGACCATATATGCGGCCACGGATGACAGTATGGTTGTGAGCGCGGAAGCGACCTCACCAGGAATCGCGCTCCCGGCAAAATTGTTCACGGCCCAGACGACGGTAATCGATATCGCTCCCGCGAGCGCGCTTGAGCTGACCTTGCGTGACGGCACATAAGCTTGGACGTTTTGAACATTGGCGTTCATGAAAATTACCTCCCATACACACGGATCGAATCGCTTAACGTGCGCTACTCGTTCGCCCAAGTCTCGGCTTGCAGCGAATGGTAAGTCGCACGTAAACAATATATGAGGGGAGCGCGTTTTTTCCGTGAAACTTTTCACAAAAATATTGTGAGATCTTCCCGGAACTGAATCGCAGTCACGAGCTAGGGCAAGCTTATGCGCTGTTTAGCAAGCACCGGCTCTAGTTTGCTCTCGGGGCGCACGCGTTTGCGTGCGAGCAGCGTATAGGCGACCGGGATGACGAAGAGCGTCAGCAGCGTACCCAAGGCGAGCCCCCCTACGATCACCCAACCGATTGGATGGCGGCTCTCCGCCCCGGCGCCGCTTGCGAGCGCAAGCGGGATGGCTCCGAGGATCATGGCGAGCGTCGTCATGAGAATCGGCCGCAGACGGAGGCTCGCCGCTTCGATTGCGGCCTCGCTGAGGTTCCGGCCGCGCTCTTGGAGCTGGTTGGCGAATTCCACGATCAGAATGCCGTTCTTGGTGATGAGGCCGACCAGCATGACCAGCCCGATTTGGCTATAGACGTTGAGCGTGCCCCCGCTGAGCCGGAGTGCGAGCAGAGCGCCGGTGACCGCGAGGGGTACCGTGAGCAGGATGATCAGGGGGTCGAGGAAGCTCTCGAACTGGGCCGCCAACACCAAATAGACAAAGAGCAACGCGAGCACGAAGGTGAGATAAAGGGTGGCTCCCGATTCGCGCAATTCGCGCGACTGACCGGCCAGGTCGATCTGGGCGCCGGGCGGCAGCACCTCCTTCGCTGTCCGGGTGAGGAATTCGATCGCATCTCCGAGCGCATAGCCGGGCGCGATGTTGGCGCTGAGCGTAGCCGCGCGCAGTCGGTTAAAGTGATTGAGTTCCTTGGGCGCGACGGTCTCTCGGACCTTTATTAGATTGGAGAGCTGCACGAGCCCTCCCTCCTCGCCGCGCACGTAGATCCCGGCGAGGTCTGCAGGGGTCGCCCGCTCTTCGGCTCGAAGCCGCAGGATCACGTCATACTGCTCGCCCGCGCGTTTGAAGCGGGTCACCTGGCGTTCGCCGAGCAGCGTCTCGAGGGTCCGTCCGATGGTATCGATCTCGACACCGATGTCGGCTGCCTTGGCGCGATCGACCGCGACGCTGAGTTGCGGCTTGTTGAGCTTGAGGTCGGAATCGAGGTTGACCAGCCCCGGAAAGGCTTGGGCCTTGCTCATGAGCTTATCGACGATGTTCTGCAGCTCGGGGTAGGAGGCACCCTGCACCACGAACTGAACCGGCGGATCACGGAAGCTCTGGCCCAAGGAGGGCGGATTGACGGGGAAGGCCAGTACGCCGGAGACGCCGAACAAGCTCGGCATGAGCGCTTGGCTAATCGCCTGCTGGCTGCGGCTGCGTTCTTCCCAGGGCTTTAGACTCACGAACGAAATCGCGAAGTTGACCGGATTGGGGCGCTCGAGACCGGGGGCGATCACCATGAAGTAGGTGCGGATCTCGGGCACTTGGGCGTAGATCGCTTCGAGCTCCCGCGCGTAACGGTCGGTGTAAGCGAGGGTGGCTCCTTCCGGAGCGCTGATGATCCCTAGAATCGTACCCCGATCCTCGACCGGGGCAAGCTCGGATTGGAGCCCGCTGAACAGGACATAGCTCGCCCCCGCGGCGCCGATGCCGAGCAGGACCACCAGCCAACGCGCCCGAAGCGTGGCGGCGAGGAGCCGCCGGTAGCCGCCGGTCAGAGCCTGTAAGACACGCTCGCTGGTGCTGTACAAGCGCCCGTGGCGCCGATCGAGGTGCAGCATGCGCGAGCACATCATGGGGGTCAGGGTCAGGGCCACGAACCCCGAGACCAGCACCGCGCTCGAGACCGCCAGGGCGAACTCGCGGAACAGCCTTCCGGTGTTGCCCGTCATGAAGGCGAGCGGCGCGAACACCGTGGCGAGCGTGAGTGTCATGGCGATGACGGCAAAGGCGATCTCGCGGCTGCCTTCTCGTGCGGCGGCTTCTGGTTGCATGCCGCCCTCGATGCGCCGGTGGATGTTCTCGAGCATGACGATGGCGTCGTCGACCACCAGCCCGATGGCCAGCGTCAGGGCGAGGACCGTCAGGATGTTTACCGAGAAGCCGAGGGCGAAGAGGAATATAAAGGCGCCGATGAGGGAGACAGGGATGGTCACCGAGGGGATCACGGTCGCTCGCAGCGAGCGCAGGAACAGGAAGGTCACGGCCAATACCAGGCATAGGGCCATGCCGAGGGTCTCGTAGACCTCGATGATGGAGGTCTCGATGAAGAGCGATGCGTCGAAGGCAACTTGTATCCTCATGCTCTCGGGGAGCGTGGCCTGGATCTCCGGCAGCTGGGCTTTCACCGCGCGCGCCACCGCCAGGGTATTGGCCGCCGATTGCTTAACCACCCCCAGGCCCACCGCGGGCTGGCCGTTCACGCGCACGGTGTTGCGCTCGTCCTTGGCGCCGAGCTCGGCGCGCCCGATATCGCGCAGCGTTACCGGGTAACCGTTCACCTCCCGGATCACCAGCGCATCGAATTCCTCGGGGGTGCGCAAATCCATCTCCGCGAGCACCGTGAATTCCTGCCAGCGACTCTCGATACGGCCGCCCGGAATCTCGACGTTGCGCCGGCGCAGGGCTTCCTCGACATCCTGCACCGTGAGGGCGTAGCCCGCTAAGCGCTCGCGATCCAGCCACAGCCGCATGGCGTAGCGCCGCTCTCCGCCGATGATGACGCTCGCGACCCCTGGCAGCGCCTGCAGGCGATCTTGCACGTAGCGGTCGGCATAATCGGTGATCTCGAGCGGGTCGTGCCGATCGCTGCGGAAGGCGAGCCAGATGATCGCCTGCGCATCGGCCTCGACCTTGGCGATCACCGGCTCCTCGATCTCCTCGGGGAGCTGGCCGCGCGCGCGGGAAACGCGATCCCGTACATCGGCCGCCGCCGCATCGGGGTCGCGTTCGAGGTTAAAGTCCACCGTGATCTGGCTGACCTCCTCGCGGCTCACCGACTTCATGATCTTGATCCCCTCGATGCCGGAGAGACTGTCCTCGAGCGGGCGGGTGACCTGGCTCTCGACGACCTCGGCCGATGCGCCTGTGTAGACCGTGCGCACGGAGACGACCGGGGTGTCAATATCCGGGTACTCGCGCACCGGCAGCCGCTGGTAGGCAAGGACCCCGAGCAAGACCAGCATCAGGCTCATGACCGTGGCCAACACCGGGCGGCGGATCGAGACCTCGGAGATGACCATGCTTAGCGTTTGCTCACCCGGGTGGCGATGACGTTTCGGGGATGGGCTTAAGGTTCACGGCCGCGCCATCCCGAAGCTTAAGGTGACCGGCGATCACGACGGTGTCGTCGCGCCTGAGCCCTGCCCGGATCTCAACTTCACCGTCTCGCCGCGAGCCGGTCTCGACGCGGATCAGCGCGGCCTTAGCCATCGGCTGCGGCGGTGCGGAGCCACCTGCCTGAGCCGGCCGCGGGTCGGCCTTGCCGCTTCTCAAGACGTGGGGATCGTCGAGTCGATAGACGAAGTGGTCGTTGCCTATGGGCATCAAGGCCTGCTCGGGAACCCAGAGCGCCTCCTCGCGTTCCTCGATCACTAGCGTGATCTGGGCGAACATGCCGGGGTGTAATAGACGCTTGCGGTTGGGAAGTCGGCCGCGCAACTGCACGCTGCGCGTGGCTGCGTCCAAGCGTGGATTGATCGCGTAGATTTGTCCCTTAAAAGTCGTTGTGGGATACGCGTCCACAGCGGCGACCAATGCTTGCCCAGGCCGGACCCGATGCACGAGTCGCCCGGGGATGCGGAATTCGACCTTGACCGGGTCCACCGCTTCCAGGTTGATGAGCTCCTGTCCAACCTGAACGTAATCGCCGGGGCTGACCTGGCGCATTCCAAGTAAGCCGACGAATGGTGCTCGTATCGTCTTTTTCTCCAAACGGGCCCGGTCCAGGGCTACCTCGGCGCGCGCTTCCCTCAACTGCGCCAGCGCTTTGTCGTAGTCCTGCTGGCTCACGACCTTCTTCCCTCGCAGCTCCTCGAAGCGTTTGTGGTCGAATTCGCTGAGCGCAAGCGCCGCCTGGCTTTGGGCGAGCTGTGCCTGCTGCTCTTTGGCATCGAGGGTAAAGAGAATCTGTCCCTGCTCTACGGCTTGCCCCTCGACGCAGTGGACCTCCTCGATTCGGCCCCCCACCTCCGCACGGATGATCACGGACTCGTCGGCCATGAGCGAACCTACCGCCTGTGCGTTCTCCGTCGCGGGACCTACCCGCACCTGCGCCACTTCAACCGATACGGCGGGTAGCTGGACCTGCGGGGATCCCTTTGAACCGGTGTCTTGGCACGCGGCCATCACCGCCAGCACTAGTACCGGCGACACGATTGACCGGATTTTGCAAACGTTCATTAGCTGATGACCCGCGGGAACGTTATTGGGATTGAGGACTTTAGTGGGTCCCATCCTCGGCGGGCACAAGCAGTCCGTGGAGCAGGATATCGACGAGACCCTTGCTGTAGCGCTCCGGTGCATCGGCAAACTCGACCCCTTCGAGATGGCGCAGGACGGACCTGGCCTGGAAGAGGAACACATTTGCCCCGACAAGCAAGGCAGCGGCGATGGCCGGATCCGCTTCAGCCCGCAGCTCGCCACGCCTTTGTCCTTCACGCAAGATACCGATGAGCCGGGTGAAGTTGTCTCCCACGACTTGCTCGGCGAGCTGCTGCCCCCGGGGCGCATCGCTCTCCAGGAGCTCACGCAGAAGTAATCGCATGGTCCCCGGATGCGCCAGGAGGTAAGCCAAGTGGTCCGTTGCGAAATGGTCCAGGCGCTCCGGGAAGCCTTCTTCCTTCCGCACCAGTGTTTGCAGGAGCGGCGCGGCGCGCTGACAGGTCAAGCGCAGGACCGCGAGATAAAGGCCCTCTTTGGAGCCGAAGTGATGGAAGATATTCGCCTTGCACACCCCCGCAGCTTCGGCGATGGCCTGGATGGAGACGGCGTCGAAACCCTGAGTGGCGAACAGTCGCTCGGCGGCGTGCAGGATATTGCGAGCCCCTTCGCTAGTGGCATCACCTTCGGTGGCTACAGGTTTGTCTTTACGCTCTTTTGCCTTGGCCTCTTTCATTGCAAATTAACTGACCAACCGTTCAGTCAGTATAGGACGGCGACTCGGTGGTTTCAATGCGCGCGGGTATGACCCTGTGTGAGTGCTTGCTATGGTTCAAGCCTTATTTGGCGCTGGGCACGGACTTCGCTATGCTTTGCGTAATCACCGCGGCTTATCTCCAACGCCATGAATGCCATCGCCTTCGATACCCTCAAGTTTGCCAAACGCCTCAAGGAGGCTGGGTTCACCGAACAGCAGGCCGAGGCCCTGGCCGATGCCGAGGCGGAATTTATCGAGCAGAATCTGGCTACGAAACGAGACATTGCTGACATCAAGCGAGATATAAAAGAGCTTGAGGTCACGCTGGGCACCGAGATCAAACAGCTCGAGGTCAGGATCGAACAGATCCGTTCAGATCTTGCCCGCGACATGAAAGACCTCGAATACCGCATGATCATCAAGTTGGGCACGCTGATGGTGGTTGCGGTCGGTGCGATAGCGACGCTGGTCAAGCTTGTATGACCCCAATGCTTACCCAGTACTCTGGTTGAGGAGGAGGACACTGCCTGCGATCATGTAGAGTGCTGCCGCGTGACTGGGTCCTCTTCACCTCACACACTTCGCGAGACGGCTGGCCGGATACCATTATTCCACACCGAAACCGAGCACGCGCAATAAGGCGCGGAGCGCTGGCCGTCCCGGCGGGACTGACACCTCGGCCGCGCTGAATTCGCGACGGGAGCGGTAATTCGCTCTTAAGGCGTCGAAATACCCTCCGCGCTCGGGTAGGGGTAGTCCGGTAAGCGCCGCCAATGCGCGGTGATCGTCGCGCGGGTTATAACACGCCAATGCCGCCTCGCGTACCCCATCGTCGTCGCTTCCCGCATCGGCCAAGCGGACCCTAGTCGGTGTCTCGCGCCAGGCCTGCGGCTGCCACTGCGTCGGCACGCTCAAAAACTCACAGGCCGCCCGGTACAACATCTCCGTGGCGCGAAGCTTCGCATCGTCGCTGTAACCGGCGATATGCGGGGTTCCGATCGCCACGCGCTGCAGAAGCTCGGTGTCGATGTCCGGCTCGTTTTGCCAGCAGTCGATCATCGCGGCCATGCCGGGCCGCCGCGCCAGCCTGTCTCGCAGTGCTGGCTCGTCGAGAACGCCGCCGCGGGCGGTGTTGATGAGGATCACATCGTCGCGCATGCGGGCGAGCTCCTCTGGGCCGATGAGACTGACTGTCGGATGGGAGCCGCTCGCGGTGAGCGGTACGTGCAAGCTGACCACATGCGCGGAAAGTGCATCATCAAGGGGACGGAATGTCGCTTCTCCCGTCCGTTCTTGGAGCGGCGGATCATGGATAATGCACTCGACCCCGAGCGCCCCGAGCAAGCCCGAAACCCGCGCGCCGACCTGCCCGCAGCCGATGATCCCCGCCGTCATCCCCGCGAGTGCATCGCCGCGTTCCTGCACCAGCACTAGGATCGCGCTGAGGACATATTCCGCGACCGCCGTGGCGTTGCTTCCGGGTGCGGCGGCGAAGGCTATCCCTTTGTGGCTCAGGTACTCGAGATCGATGTGATCGACGCCGCTCGTCGCCGTGCCGACGAAGCGCACGCGGCTGCCTTCGAGCAAGGCCGCATCGACCCGGGTCACGGAACGGACCAAGAGCAGATCGGCGTCGCGCACGATCTCGGGGGTCCAGTCACGGCCCGGAACCACGCACAAGTCCCCCAGCGCGGTGAATGCGTCGCGCACACAGGCGATATTGGGATCGGCGATGATGCGCATGCTTGCGCTCCGCCGGCGCGGACGGGTAAGCCTTAGCGGTTAAGGACGGCCACCGAGCTCGGCGCCCTCTTTCTTCACCGGCAAGAGATCGGCGCGGCTGACCCCGAGCACCAGCGCGACGGGGCTCGCGACATAGATCGACGAGAAGGTCCCGATGACGACACCGAGGATCAGGGCGAGCGCGAAATCATCGATCACCCCGCCGCCGAGATAATAGAGCGCAATCAATACGAAGAGCGTGGTGGGCCCCGTGACCAAGGTCCGCGACAAGGTTTCGTTAATCGAGCGATTCAGGACTTCGATAGGGCCTTCCTTGCGAAGCTTGCGAAAGTTCTCCCGGATGCGATCGAAGACGACGATGGTATCGTTAACCGAATAGCCGGCCACCGTGAGGACGGCGGCGAGCATGGTGAGATCGAATTGCAGGCCTAAGAGGCTCACAAGCCCTGCCGTGATGACGAGATCGTGTAGCGTCGCGATCACCGTGGCGACGGCCAGACGCAGTTCGAAACGAAACGCCACGTAGAGCAAGATCCCGATGAGCGCAAACACCAACGCGAGCCCGCCGTCTTCCAGAAGCTCCTGTCCCACTTGCGGCCCGACGAATTCGACCTGACGGATCTCGACGGCTGCTCCGGCGGCGGCCTTCAAGGCCTCGAGGACGCGATTGCTGAGATCGGCGGAGTTTAGACCTTCGCGCGGGGGGATCCGCACCATCACGCCCTTCGAGGTGCCGACGTGCTGCACGACTGCATGCTCGAAATCCCCGCGCGCGAGCGCGCCGCGCACCTCGGCCAAGTCAACCGCTTTATCGTATTCGACCTCGATCAGCGTGCCGCCGGTGAAATCGATGCCCAGGTTCAAACCACGCACGAAGAACGAGCCGAGCGAGACGACGAAGATAGCACCCGAAAGAGCAAAGGCGATATAGCGCTTGGACATGAAGTCGATCTTCGGGGTCTTCTTAAAGAGATCCATCGCCTAATACCCTTAACGGCTACACCGCGAGGCGGGCGAGCCGCCGGCCTCCGTACAGAAGATTGATCACGGCGCGCGTGCCGGCGATGGCAGTGAACATCGAGGTCACGATTCCGAGCGACAGGGTCACCGCGAAGCCTTTCACCGGGCCGGTCCCGAACGCAAACAGCACGATCGCCGCGATGAGCGTGGTGAGATTGGAGTCGGCGATGGTGGCGAAGGCCTTCTCATAGCCGGC
>JBOIDM010000033.1:0-2877 GCA_050740575.1 Gammaproteobacteria bacterium | reverse complement strand
GCTCAAGGCTGGATCACGCGAGCAGGTGTTCCGGGAAGCGAGTCGATGGTCTTCGAGGTGACGCCTCTCGGCGAGATCGCGGCGAAAACCTTTCCGCAGTATGCCGAAGTCGCGGAGTTTGCGTATTCCGGGATCCCGATGGATCGGCATCTTTTTCATCAAGGGGATCTCGACGCGGCGAACGCCGAGCACTATGCTCGGATAATCCGACGCTGCATACAAAACTGGGATCTCGCCCTGGGCGATCCGGCGGATCAAGAATCGAGGCTCTATGAGATCATCGGCAAGCACCTCGACGGCATGCTGGCCGGACCCTTCATGGTCGCGGCGAAATTGCGCGGCTTGCTCAAGGGCGATTACTTCACTTATGACCAGTTCCCAGGACCGCACGATAACCTCCGCGCGGGCCTCGCGCTGATCGAGCACTTGGGATGGGTGCAGGTAGACGGACGGCGCCACGCATTCACGCAGCTTGGGCGGGTGGCGTGCGAGTTCACGCTCCATTACGGGCTCACGCTGTCGTATTGGCCGATGTTCTGCCAGCTGCCTAGCCTCATCTTCAACTCTTCGCACCACATCACCCATGTCGCGCCAGGCCACGAGGAGACGCATGTCGATCGCGGCTTGAACGTGCTGGCAAGCGGTGTCGCACACCGCCCCTATTTCGAGGACTCGGAGAGGATCCTGACCGCGATCTTCAATCGGGAGCCGCTTTCGGAGCAACCGCGTTTCGTGTCCGACATGGGCTGCGGCGATGGGATCTGGCTCAAACGCATCTATGAGATCGTCGCGTCCAAGACTCTGCGTGGCCGACACCTGGACGAATATCCGATCCTGATGATCGGCGCGGATTACAATGCCAAAGCGCTGGAAGCCGCCCGCCGCACCCTGGAGACCGCCGGGGTTCCTAACATCACCCTCTTCGGCGACGTGACCGATCCCACGCTTTTCGCGCAGGCCTTGGGCGAGCGTGGATTCGATAGTGTGGACGGCTTACATATTCGCGCTTTCATCGATCACAATCGGCGTTATACCGAGCCGCCGCGGGATAAAGCGAACGCGGACAAACGCCTAGCTTTATCCACAGGTGCTTATGCCGACGAGACCGGCAAAGCGATTCCGAACCAGCTCCTCGAACAAAATCTGGTCGAGCATCTCCGGCGCTGGACGCCCTTCATCAGGAAACACGGCCTCATCGTCATCGAGGCTCACAACGTCTATCCTCCGATCGCCGCCGAGTACAACGGCAATACCCACGCCACGGCCTTCGATACCTACCACGGGTATTCGAATCAATACCCCATCGACTACGAAGCCTTCATGTCGCTCGCGGAGGAGGCGGGTTTCCGTGCCGTCGGCCATGAACAAAGAGTGTACCCCTCGCGGCTGCCGTTTGTTGCCATCAGCCTCAACCGGTTCAAAACCGCCGGCCCAATATGGATCGCGGCAGCGCCGCCCCTGCGAGACGAAACGAGCTGGCGGCCCAGCGGATCGGAGGACACCCTAGACGGCGAGGCCCTGCACCGCTTTCTCTATCACGACGGCGATCTCACCCGCCCGCGGCGCTGGTGCGCAACCAGCACCGGCATGCTGGTAGGTCGCCTACTCGAAGACATCGAACGGCGGCTTGACCGTTGGCTCGATCGTAGCTCTACGTCGCGGCAACTTACCCTGGCCGACTACGGCGCGGGTACGGGCCTCGCGACCTTGGAGCTGATCAAGGGCCTCCGGGAGACGGGTTTGATGCAGCGAATGGAGCGTAATGGCATCAAATTCAAGCTGCTGCTTTTCGATTTCCCTGGCGGCTGGTTCGCCAAGGCCTACGAGTTGCTCAACGCCTTTACGTTCATCGACTTTCATTCGCTCACGGATCCGGTCACCGGCAAGATTCGGCTCATTTCCGACATCCTTACCCCGGAATCGGTGGATATCATTTATGCCAGCATGGTGTTGCACCTCGTACCCCCGAAGGCGATGCCGCCGTTGATCGATAGCTTCGCCGAGGTCCTGCAAGCGCACGGGAGCTTCTATTGGAATAGCCCCGACACGGCGCCCACCTCAGCGTATTCGGAAGTCATCCACGCGCCGAACCGCGCATTGCGCCGTGCGCTCCTCGATCTAATCGACGATGAGGCGCGGGTGGATCAGGTGCTAGCCAAGGTTCCGCCGGATCAACGCGGCGCCTACGCGGACCTGCCGCAACGACTCGTGGAAATCAGGCGATCCCTCACCCCGGAGAGGCGAGCGCTAGCGAAAGCACGCGCGGATAAACAGATCCTGGCGATCCCGACCCATGTCGAGTATATCGAGGGCCTGTTGAACAAATACTTCGACGGCGAGGTAGCGACCATGGTATCGGTACTGAGCGAAGACGACGCGCTCGCCTTGGCGCTCTTGCCCGCGAACCAGCGTTATTTCAACGAGATCGAGGATACAGAGCTACGCCGTAGGCTGATTACCTTGCTACTCCGCTACGATGTCCTGCCCCGATTCCGAGCGGGAACGGCCGGAAATGCGAGCGGCATCAATCTCCACTGGACGTATGGGGAGTATGTAAAGAATGGCTAAGGACGCGCTGCAAAACTCTTTGATTCCCTGCCGCCAGGAGAGGACCATAGGACGCGCGGTTAAGGTCGCCCCGTATTAACATTTACTCAGCCTCACATTTAGCATAAACGCACCACTCGCCCCAGTTGCCCCAGCATGTCCGCTAAGGAGGAAACAAAAGATATGAGAAAGTATCAACTTAGCATCATAATTCTCGCTTCGCTGACTCTCGCCTCACTGTGCCTTGCCCAATCTAGTCAAGAGAGGAAAGACCGTTCCGCGCCTACCGGCTCGCACACGGCACATGTAGTCCTCACCCCCGATCAGGTC
>JBOIDM010000032.1:0-7823 GCA_050740575.1 Gammaproteobacteria bacterium | reverse complement strand
GACATACACGGCGCCGGTCCCGCCGTCCGCGGGGCGGGCTGATGAAAACGCCAGTATGTCCTTGCGGCGCTGGAGCCAGAGGTTCAATTTACCCTTGAGCACCGGTTGCTTCTGGAACGATCCATGGCCCTTGCCATGGATGATGATTACGCAACGGTGGCCTGCCATGGTTGCGGAGCGCAAGAACTGGGACAAGGCTTCTTTGGCGAGGGGCACCGTCATACCGTGGAGATCGAGCTGCGCCTGCACGCTAAAATCACCTCGCCGCAGCCGCCGCACCACTTCTCGCCGCACACCGCGGGCGAGGAAGAGGAGCTCCTCGCCGGTCTCGAGATCGCTAGCGTCGTAGTCGTCGCTCAAGAGGGACCGCATGACCCGCAGCGTCTCGAGACGCGCCTGTTCCGCGATCGGCTCGGGTCGCGGCCGTTCGGGGAAGACGCTGTCATGGACGATGGGTTTCACCTCGCCCACGGCGTCGCGGAAGAGGGTGATCTCTTTGGTGGAAGGGGTCTTGACCATAGACGTGTCCACGGCGGCGGCATTTTGCTTTGAGAGCCACATTCTGCGCGAAATCAGAGCGCAAGCCAACGGTTACCTGAAGTTCTCCCCGTGCTCTTCTTCTCCGAGAATTGACATCGGGAAAACCGCGGGGTTCCCTAAAATTTATTCGCGGTCCCCCCGAGGGATCCTTATATCCTGTGGTGCCGAAATCTAAATTGACTTTGCCTCATGCGACCCATCGGCGCGCGTTCTCGAACAACCGGAACCACGGCCCGGCCTCGTGCCGCCACGTCTTGGGCAACCATGAATATTGCCAGCGTAAGAAACCCCGCTCGGGGTGCGGCATGAGGATCGTGCAGCGTCCGTCGGAGGTGGTGAAGCCGGTCAATCCCCCGGGCGATCCGTTGGGATTGTTAGGATAGACTTCGGTGGGCTTGCCATGATGATCGACAAACCGCAGCACCGCGGTGTGATCCTCCAGAGCTTGCCGCGCGCCGGCCGAAAATTCCGCACGGCCTTCGCCGTGGGCGACGGCGATCGGCATCAGGGACCCAGCCATGCCGTCGAATAGGATCGAGCGTGAGGGGAGCACCTCGACCATCACCAAGCGCGCCTCGAACTGCTCGGAAACATTGCGTGCAAACCGCGGCCAGTCGGCCGCGCCCGGGATCAGATCGCGCAGGTGCGACATCATCTGACAGCCGTTACAGACGCCGAGCGCAAACGTATCGGGGCGCTCAAAAAAGGCCGCGAATTCCGTCCGCGCTCGCTCGTTGTACAGGATGGCGCTGGCCCAGCCGCGCCCCGCGCCCAGGACATCGCCGTAGGAGAAGCCGCCGCAGGCAGCGAGACCGCGGAACGAAGCGAGGCTTCGGCGGCCGGATATGATGTCGCTCATGTGCAGGTCGACGGAATGAAAACCGGCGCGCTCAAACGCCGCGGCCATCTCGATGTGTCCATTCACGCCTTGCTCCCGTAGAATGGCCACCGCTGGGCGCGCTCCGGTCGCGATCGCCGGCGCGTGCTCGCGCGGATCGAAGCCGACTCGAACGCTCAAGCCCGGGTCTGCGAGATCCGATAGACTATCGAATTCCTGGCGGGCACAGACCGGGTTATCGCGCAAGGCCTGCATGCGGTAGCTGGTCTCGGCCCATAGCCGCTGCAATCGGGCGAGATCGGATCGGAAAACGTCGTGATCCTCCTGCCGGATAATAAACGCTGGCGCATCGATGGGAGCGCCGATCACGTGCGCGTCCAGAGTCCCGTGGGCCTGGAAGGCCTCCGACACGCGTTCCAGGTCCTCGCGGCGCACTTGTAATACCGCCCCCAACTCTTCGTTGAACAGAATCTCAAGCGGGCCTCCTCCGAGCGTATCGATTTCGATACGCAGGCCGCGACGGCCCGCGAGCGCCATCTCCATGAGCGTCACGAACAAACCGCCGTCGGAGCGGTCGTGGTAGGCGAGGATGATCCCCATCTCATTGAGCACTTGGACCGCTTGAAAGAATGCCTTGAGATCCTCGGGGTCCTCGAGGTCGGGGGGCATATCGCCCAGGGCGCCATAGACTTGCGCCAAGCACGAGCCTCCGAGCCGGTTGCGGCCCCGACCGAGATCCACCAGGAGCAATACCGTCGGTTCGTCACAAAGCTGGATCTGCGGCGTGAGCGACTGGCGAACATCGGCAACCGGCGCGAAGGCCGAGACGATGAGCGACTGCGGCGCCGTCACCGAGCGCTCTCCGTCGGCCCAGACTGTTTTCATGGACAGGGAATCCTTGCCGACCGGGATGGCGATGCCGAGGGCCGGACAAAGCTCCATCGCGACGACGCGCACGGCATCGTAGAGGCGCGCGTCTTCACCCGGATGCCCGCAGGCCGCCATCCAGTTGGCGGAAAGCGCGACATCGGACAGCCGCGGAATGCGCGCCGCGATGATGTTGGTAATGGCCTCGGCGACGGCCATGCGCGCCGCGGCCGGCGCATCAATTAAGGCAATCGGCGCGCGCTCGCCGATGGCCATCGCCTCGCCGGTAAAACCCCGGAACGAGCTGGCGGTAACCGCGCAGTCGGCCACCGGGACCTGCCAGGGCCCTACCATCTGATCGCGAACCACCAACCCCGACACCGTGCGATCGCCGATCGTAATGAGGAAGCGCTTGTCGGCGACCGCGGGTAAGCGCAGGACGCGTTCGACCACATCCTGGAGGTCCGGATCCCGGGTCGGAAACGGCGCGGACGGGGGCTCTAAACGCTCGGCCCCTCGGGTGATCCCGGGCGGGCCACCCAGCAATACGCGCAGCGGGAGATCCACGGGCATCTCTTCGCCGTCGTGCACGAGCAGATCGCGTGCCTCGGTGGCCTCGCCGATGACGGCGTAAGGACAGCGCTCGCGTGCGCAGAGGGCGGAAAAGCGATCGAGATCCTCGGAATGGATCGCGAGCACGTAACGCTCCTGAGCTTCGTTACACCAGAGCTCCAAGGGCGAGAGGCTGGGGTCTGCGCTCGGAATCGCGTGTAGATCGATACGCCCGCCGCGAGCGCTTTGATCCAAAAGCTCGGGGACCGCGTTCGAGAGCCCGCCCGCGCCCACGTCGTGGATGGCAAGGATAGGGTTGTGCCGCCCGAGGGCGCAACAGCTATCCAAGACTTGCTGGCAGCGGCGCTCCATCTCGGCGTTGTCGCGTTGTACCGAGGCGAAGTCGAGCGCTTCATCCCCCTGGCCCGAGCTCAGGGAGGACGCGGCGCCGCCCCCCAGACCGATGAGCATCGCGGGTCCGCCGAGGACGACGATCTTGGCCCGGGCCGGAATGGTTTCCTTGTGGATATGCTGCAGGCGGATGGTCCCGAGTCCCCCGGCCAGCATGATCGGTTTGTGGTAGCCCCGCACCTCACCGCCCAGGACTTGCTCGTAGGTGCGGAAATAACCGCACAAGGCCGGTCTTCCGAACTCGTTGTTGAACGCCGCGGCGCCGATGGGCCCTTGCAGCATGATGTCCAGGGCGGACGCGAAGCGGCCGGGATGTCCGTAATCGTGTTCCCAGGGCTGTATAAATCCTGGGATCCTGAGGTTCGAGACCGAGAAACCCGTCAATCCGGCCTTGGGTTTGGCGCCGCGCCCGGTAGCGCCTTCATCGCGGATCTCGCCGCCCGCCCCCGTGGCGGCACCGGGAAAGGGCGAGATCGCGGTCGGGTGGTTATGGGTCTCGACCTTGATCGTGATGCCGGCGGGTGCTTGCACATAAGCGTAAGACTGCGATGCAGGGTCCGCGAGAAACCGAGGGGCGTCGTAAGCGCGCACCACCGCCGCGTTGTCCCGGTAGGCTACCAACACCCGCCCTGGATTCCGCTCATGGGTCGTGCGGATCATGTCGAATAAGGACTGCTGTTGCGCTCTACCATCCAGGACCCAGAGCGCGTTGAAGATCTTGTGCCGGCAATGCTCGGAATTGGCCTGCGCGAACATCATAAGCTCGACGTCCGTCGGGTTGCGGCCTAGCTCCAGAAACTCCCCTAAGAGATAGTCCATCTCCTCGGCCGACAGCGCGAGTCCCAGTTGCCGGTTAGCGCCTTCCAAGGCAGGACGTCCCTCGCGGACAATATCCACGGTTTCCAGCGTCTTCGGCGCCGCGTGTCCGAATAGTCTGGACGCATGATCAAGACCGAACCCGGCCTGCTCGGTCATGCGATCATGGAGAAGCGGCGCGATCCGGAGTAGCGTTTCTCGTTCGAGAGGCGCAGGATCCTCAGCGCGAAAATACCAGCCGGTTCCGCGTTCGAGACGCAGGACATTGTCCAAGCCGCAAACCCGAGCGATTTCCGTGGCCTTGCTCGACCACGGTGAAACAGTGCCGGGACGTGGTGTCACTAACAGCGCTTCGGGGCGGGGCGCGGCGCACACCGCCCCGGCGCCTAAAATGCTCAGCAAACGCTCGTGCTCAGCATCGGATAGAGGTTCAGAGACGAGCGCGAAGTATGCCGTCTCGGCAGCCAAGGACGCGACGGCGGGCGCGAGCGCGCGCACCGAGGCAAGGAGTCTTTCCAAGCGAAACGCCGAGCAGGACGCGGGAGCGACAAAAATCTCGAGCCTCGCGGGCCCAGCGAGCGTCACAGGGACAGGCGGCGGAAGTTAGGATCGGGCAGGGCCGTCTGCCACAGCTCGTCGAATCGGCGCAGCAATTCCGTGGCGGCATCGGGAGCATGAAAATTCGCTACGCCTTCGTAACGGTCCGATAGCCTACTATGCACGTATCCTTTCTGGTCCGCGATGAGCATGCTTTCGTTATAGCTCCGGTGCTCGGGTGCGGGGGTGCGAAGCTCGAAGAAACTGCTCAGACGCTGCGCGAGCTCGATCAGCCTGTGATCGCGGTGGAGTAGGGGTGCGGGATCAAGGATGAGGATCCTGATTTTCACGTTGCGGTTTCCTAGCACGAGCTGCTTGAAAGCGTCCACCATGTCCTCCTCGGCAAAAATCAGCGGGTCCAGATGGCGGCTTACGATGTCGATCGTCCGCCGGCTTCGCGTCACCATGCGCAACATCGCCTCGCGATGATCTTCGCGCGTGATGAGGTTTTGCGGCGCGCGCGTCCGATCTAGCGTATGCTCTCCGAACGCCGTTCTGGCGTCTGTTTTCGTCATAGGACTTTGCGATCATCTCCCGGCATAGATCGATAGGGCCTGCTCGGTTGCGTTGCCGGTATAACTCCCGGGACGGAGCGCTAGTAGCCGTTCTTTCTCTTGTTCGGGGATGGCCAAGGCCGCGATAAAGGCGTGCAGCGCTTCGCGGTCGATGCGGCGGCCGCGGGTGAGCGCTTTCAGTTGTTCATACGCATCGCCGATCCCATAACGGCGCATGACCGTCTGTATCGCTTCGGCTAAAAGCTCCCAGGCGCCGTCGAGTTCGCGGCTTAGGGCGCTCGCGTCGAGCTCGAGTTTCGCGAGTCCCTTGAGGCAGGATTCGTAGGCGATTACGCTGTGAGCGATGGCTACGCCGAGATTGCGCAGCACCGTGGAATCGCTGAGATCGCGCTGCCAGCGCGAGACGGGCAGCTTTGCGATGAGGTGCTCAAACACCGCGTTGGCAAGCCCTAAATTACCCTCGGCGTTTTCGAAATCGATAGGATTGATCTTATGCGGCATCGTGGAAGAGCCGACCTCGAGGACCTCGGATTTCTGCCGGAAATAGCCGAGCGATATATACCCCCAGGTATCGCGGCAGAGGTTAATGAGAATGGTATTGAAACGCGCTACGACGGAAAAAAACTCCGCGAGGTAGTCATGCGGTTCGATCTGGGTGGTGTAGGGGTTGTGCTCGAGCCCGAGGCTTTCCACAAAGGCACGCGCGATCGCCGGCCAGTCGACGCCTGGATAGGCCGCGAGATGCGCATGGTAATTCCCGACCGCGCCGTTGAATTTTCCGAGCAGTGGCGTTTCCTTTAACTGCCGGTACTGGCGCTCTAGCCGGTGAGAAAAATTGGCGATCTCCTTTCCGAGCGTCGTCGGGGAGGCGGGCTGGCCCTGGGTCCGGGCCAGCATGGCGTCCGCGGCGAACCGGTGTGCGAAACCGACCAAGGTCTGTATGAGCTGCTCCCATAGCGGCAGGATCGGGTGGCTGCGCGCCGCGCGCAGCATCAAGGCATA
Organism: Gammaproteobacteria bacterium; assembly: GCA_050740575.1. Classification (GTDB taxonomy): domain Bacteria; phylum Pseudomonadota; class Gammaproteobacteria; order JACCXJ01; family JACCXJ01; genus USCg-Taylor. The sequence continues at coordinate 1,685 of JBOIDM010000032.1, read as the reverse complement.
GGCCAGATTATTGATGTCCTCGGAGGTGCAACCGAAGTGTAGGAACCCGCTTACCGCTGCAAGCTCTCGGTGTGCTTCCAGGCGTTCTCTCAGGAAGTACTCGACCGCCTTGACGTCGTGATTGATGCTCGTCTCGATGGCTTTGACTCTTTGCGCGTCGCGCGGGCTAAAGCCATCGATGAGGCCGTTCAACCACGCATTCGTGTTGGTGCTGAAGGCGGGTACTTCGGGAAGCTCCGGAGATGCCGACAGCGCTTGTAACCACCGGATCTCAACCTGAATACGATACCGAATCAGGCCGTACTCGCTGAAAATAAGCCGCAACCCTGCGGTTTTTTCGGCGTAGCGGCCGTCAATGGGTGAAATCGCGGTGAGCGCTGATAGATCCAAGGCTGTTTCCCGGCGGCGCGTCGCTTAGAGGTCTGGCTCACCCCCCGTAGGCCGCCGCAAGTCTTCGAAGCTCGCGCCCGGTTGCCCGGTGCTCTGCGGGCCCGCGCTTCGATCGAACTGCGTGAGGCGGCGTCGCGCGTTTGAGCCGGCTCTCGCCTTTGCCATTTTGCGCTTAACATAGAGGTCACGGGCTTGCCTTACACGCGGCTCTTCGGGGGCAATATCCGCTGCTCGGTAGAGATACAGCGCGGCCTCGTCGAAGTGATTTCGGCTTATTTCCCGGTAGGCCATGTCCACGTACTTGGCTACGATGGCCTGTAGGCCGCGAACCGCCTCCTGATTTTCAGGCTCCAGTTGCAATACCTGGCGGTACCTTGCAAGGGCGTTGTTGCCTTGCGGTGTCGTCAAGCGATAAGCCGCGACATCATCCCCGGCCTGCGCCAGTAGCGTAGCCACGGATCGTCCGGCTTCGGTGCCGCTCTGCGCCGGCCGCGCGTTGATCGGTCCAGGTTGCATAAACTCCTGCAATAAATCTGCGTTGATTTCATCGGGTAGCGGTTGTTCAACCGAGGTGGGATCGACGTTTAGCGCAGCGAGCGAAGCTGGCCGCACGGTGGGAGGGGGTTGGGAGGGAGAGCTTGGGCCGCTTAAGGAGGCAAGGTCCGGCGCTTGATCGATGGGTGTTGGCGCCAGCAACCAGATCGATCCGATACCGGCAAGAATTACCGCCGCGGCCCGCAGGACCTCGATTGACGTCCGCCACTGCCGCCATCGATACAGCCCGCCGGTGGCGCCGGGAGAGTGAGCTTGCCGTTCCGGTGCAACGGCGACGGTATCGGTCATTAGCTCCGAGGGTAGCGTGTCCGGTTCAGTCGGGACGGTCGGAGATTCATCCCTCGCCGTCGATTGCGCGAGTCCCGCCAACTCCTCGGCGGGAGCACACGCTTTGAAGGCACGACGCCACTCATCGATACTCTGGGGGCGATCGCCGGCTTTGAATTCCAGCGCCTGATCGATGGCCCGTAGAAATGTGGTCGAATAATTACCGTTGGCATGGCTTACCGCCCGCAAGAGCGGATCCGGCGCGCCACGCACAATGGCTTCGGCACGCGCGATGGAAGGTTGGGGTAGGATCCCCGTCGCAGCCCGATATAAGGTCGCCCCAAGACCGTAGATGTCGGTCCACGGCCCTTGGTTGTCGCCGGAACTGCTGTACTGTTCAATCGGCGCGTACCCTGGCGAAACTAGGTTGGTCACGGTTTGAGGATCGGTAACGATTAATTGCCGGGCCGATC
>JBOIDM010000031.1:0-8904 GCA_050740575.1 Gammaproteobacteria bacterium | reverse complement strand
TGAAAGGCAGCACATTGTGGCCGTGCTAAAACAAACGAGCTGGGGTCATTGAGGGCCCCAACGGCGCGGCGAAGATTCTCGACCTGCGCCCGAGCACGTTGCGCTACCGCATGAAGAAGCTGGGCGTCACGCACGGCCGCCACCAGTTATCGTAGGCACCACGAGTAGTTGCGGCCTAGCACCCAGCCTGATCGCCTGGCAAGGCGGCAACGGTTCGGACAATAGTCTATAAAAACCATTTAACAACAATCCGATACGCGAGGATTTCGGTGACACCCAAGTTCTTGGTACGAGCCTTGCCGTCTGTCCTTTCGTCCACCGTCGGTGGCGAAAGGAAGGACGATCATGCTTCGGATTACTCCCGCTACAAGACCCGCAGTTGCGACACGCCTGGTGCTCGAAGGATGTTTGGTGGGACCCTGGGTGGCAGAGTTGCAGGCGGCGGTGACGTCTGCTAATACGTCGCCTGGCCGCGTGCATCTCGATCTCTCCGGCGTCCACTTCGTGGATGCGCAGGGACTCACGCTGCTCCATCGGCTTCAGGACCAGGGTGTGGTCCTGCAGGCAGTCTCCCCGTTTGTCCAAGAGCTTTTGAACGCGAGCCTAGAAGCCTGTCGGACTGAAGGTTTGAGGTGAACAAACATTGTGGAAATCGGTTGCGGCAAAAGGCCGTCTCGGTGACACGAAGGATGCGCACAGGATGACCCCTCGGATCTCTACTGGCTTCGACGCTGCGACCATCAGCGCAAGCGGACCAGCGAATGACCAACCGAGAATGAAGCACCTGCCGCATGCGTCAACTGCGCGCTGGACGATGGGAAGCAGATCCTCGTAACCGTTCGGGCTTGAGGTCGGATACGTGACGACGACCGGCTTGATCCAATGCGGGAGCGCTTCTAGAAAAGCCCGAAGAAAACTTCGGTGCCGTGAAGCCCAGGGAGCGGCACCAACGTAGCTTCGTTCATGCGAAGTGCAACCTCCCGTTCGGCTAGATGTGTTCCACGTAACGCTTTAAGGCATTCCTCAAGGAAGAAAACGCTACATCTTCGAGATTCAATTTCCTAGGATCCAGAATCTCAGCATGCTCGGCTTCATCCTGTGCCGGCTTCATCTCCTTGGAGTCCGATTTGCACACGAAAACGCTATCTATCGTGAAATAGTCAATCCCCTCGAACGGATACGTATTGGGAAAAGAACAAAGGTACCTGAGATCATAGATGCGCATGCCGCCGAGCTCCTCCTCCACTTCCCGCCTCAGGGCTTCTTCCAGAGTTTCATCCGCGTCGACAAACCCTCCGGCCAAGCCTAGCTTTCCCTTTTGGGGTTCCTTCGCTCGGCGCGTCACGATTATCCCGCCATCGCATTCGATGATCGCTGCGACGGCGGCGGCGACGTTCCTATAGACCGTGAACGTGCAACGCTTGCACTCGAACCACTTTCGATTGGCTTTAGCAAGGGTATGGTTTCCGCATTTGGGACAGTAGAATAGCGGGCTATCTTGCATATTGGATCTCCTGCTTTCGCGAATAGGCTGTCATAGCAGCCCGATGGGTCCCCGCCGCATCACGGCGAAAGCGTCCCAACGAGCAAGGGCATTAGGGGACAGGCCAGGATATATCGATACCAATAGCACACCCGCTGCGACGCATAAATAACTATATTGTGGAGCACAAGCGCTATCGGGATAAGCCCTCGCCCTCCGAGGGCGATGGGACCATCATGCGATACCGGCAAGAGGCTCGGCAGTTCTATCCGAGCTAGGTGATGGCAAGCGTCCTTGGCAAGCCCGCGAGCTGGCTCCCCGATCTTCTAGTCCGATATCGCTGGCTGTTCGTCGTGCCCGTGGTGCTGCCGATGTCGGTGTTGTTCGATCTATTCTGGGCACTGCGGAGCTTTTACCACCGCCGCTTGCGGAGTGCTCCCGGCGAACACGAACGGCGGGTGAGCGATATCCAGGCACAGGTGCGCCAATGGCGAGCAGCCGGTGGCCGACAGCCTCTCTGCACGGCGCGCAAATCCTGGATGAATGTCTCGATGCGGATCGCCCGCTACAAGCGCCGCGACAACACGATCCGGGTCGATCTCTACGATATCCTGGCAATCGATACGCAACGGGCCATCATCCGCGTCGAGCCTGGGGTGACCATCGGCCAGCTCACCCGCTATCTCATTCCCAGCGGATGGACCTTGCCGGTGGTCCCGGAGCTCGACGACCTGACGGTCAGTGGGTTAATCCTCGGATTCGGCATCGAAGGCTCATCCCACAAGTACGGCCTGTTCGCCGATATCGTCGAGGCCTGCGAGGTCGTGATCGGGGATGCCACTCTCGTGCGTGCTACCCGCGAGGTCCACACGGACTTATTCCATGCCCTGCCCTGGTCGTACGGGGCGCTCGGGATCCTGGTCGCGGCGGAGCTGCGCATCATTCCTTGCAAGCCCTGGGTGCGGCTCGGTTATCACCCCGTCTATAGCCTGAACGAGGCCTGCGAGGTGTTCGCCCGGGAGGCTTGCCGCCCCGATCCACCCGAGTTTGTCGAGGGCGTTCTGTACGGCCGGGATTCCGGCGTAATCATGACCGGCGATTTCGCCGCCGGCCCGGAACACGCCAACGTGAATGCCATCGGCTGGTGGTTCAAACCCTGGTTTTACAAGCACTGTGAGTCGTTCCTGGAGCGGGGCGGTGGGGAGGAGTCTATTCCCCTGCGGCAGTATTACCATCGGCACACGCGCAGCATCTTCTGGGAAGGGGATCTCATCATCCCGTTCGGTAATCATCCTCTGTTCCGTTACCTCCTCGGATGGATGATGCCGCCCAAGGTTTCTTTTCTAAAACTTACCCAGGGCGAGTCGATCCGCGCCTATTATGAAGATCGGCACGTGTGTCAGGATCTCCTCGTGCCGGTCAGGCACCTTGCGGAAACGATCGAGTTTTTCCACACCAACTTCGAGTGCTATCCGCTTTGGCTCTGTCCGCACCGGACATTCCGCACCCAGCCTCAGGGGTTCATGAAGCCGTCCCAGGACGCCTGCGACGAGGAGATGTTCGTCGATGTCGGTGTGTACGGTGCCCCAGGGGCGGTCCGACGCGGCGAGCCCTACGATTCCCGGCGCGCCGTCCGCGGGATGGAGGCTTTCGCGATAGCGCATGGCGGGTACCAGTGTCTTTACGCGGTATCGGAACTGACTCGCGATGAATACCGCCGGATGTTCGACTGCGCCCTGTACGACCGCGTGAGGCGGACCTACCAGGCGGAGGGTGTCTTCATGGATGCCTACGACAAGGTGAAACGGCCGGTAGGCATTCCCACAGCAACGCATAAAAGGGATCTGCGGTCATGACTTGGGACCACGGGCTTATTGGGATGGCACGCAAATATCGCAGCTACAAACGACAGTCGAGCAATCGTAGATACTGGCGGACCTCACCGTTGATTGTCTTTTCATGTACACCAATGAGCTTCAAACCCCTCGCGGCGCTCCGGCAATCGGCGTGGATGAAGCCCAAGGGATGGTGATCGCCCCGCCGAGAGCGCTGAATCTGAGCTGAGGGGCCAAACGCACCTAAGGCGGATTCGAGTTGCTGTACGTAAGCACAGATTGTGGCGTCGCCGATTACGCCCGGATCGCTTGCGCAGTGGGCGGTGCGAACGCCGCCCGCTCCGCGCACCGGGCTTGGTACAGACCCAGGGCCCACAGAGGGAAGTAGGCGCGGTAGAGCCTGTACTCGAGAAGCGCCGTACGGAAAAAAACGCCCGCCATGTCCTGCTCCGGCCATTCTCCGCGGGCGTCTTGCATGTGCAAGAGATAGGCGGCGCCCCGCTCGATAGCCTGCCAGTCCGGCTCCCGAGCCTCGAGCAGCGTCAAGAGCGCCCAGGCGGTCTGGATGATCTGGCTCTCCGAGTGTTCTTTGTAGACGCCGGTCAGACAACCGCTATGGTGCTCGCCCCAGCCGCCATCGGGCCGCTGGCGCGCCAAGAGCCACCGGCAGGCCTTGCGGATGGAAGGGTGATAGACCGGTGTGCCCGCGGCGAGCAGCCCGCGCACGCCGAACAAGGTACCGTAGATGAGATACACTCCCCAGGCTCCGGGCCAAGCGCCGTCGGATCGCTGGCTGGCATGAAGCCAGCGCGCCGCGCGCCCGATGGCCCCTTCGATCGCTTGCCCCATGAGATCGGGATAGCGTTCCCCGACCGCGGCGAGAGCGGCGATGCAGGACGATGTACACTCGATCCAGGAACGGTCGGTCATGGAGTCGGCAAACATCTCCGCGGGGTTCAGCCATTCGATGCTCCAACGCGTACCGCTCGGCTCGTAGCTGCCAAAGCCGCCGTCGCTGTTCTGGCAGCGCAGGATAAACGCCACGGCCTCGCCGAGGGCTTTCGGGTCCGGCGGCGCTTGGGGCGCCGCGAGCAGCGCTAGTACCGCCTCAGCCGCGCAGTCGCTCACCGGCCAGCCGTGCCACACGCCCGCAAAACACCATCCACCCTTGGGATCGATCCGGAAGTTCTCGGCAACCCCGTCGAACGTCTGGCGGATCTGCTGGCTCCGCAGAAAGGCCACGCCCCGCGCCCTGGCCTCCCCGGAGCCGGGATAGGCCCCGGCGGCCGCCAGCGCCTGCACCGCGAAAGCGGTGTCCCAGGAGGCGCTGCGCGCTCCGGTGACCCGCGTTCCAGCCTGATCATCTTCCCAGATCCAGCCTTCGAAGCGCTGGTACGCGCGGAGCAGATCGGGATCTGCGGGATCGTGGATCCAGAGTGCGATCATATTGAGCAAGCCGCTGACCGGCGAGATGCTGGTGTGATCGGTGGTCCGCAGCTCCCAGCGGATCCGCTCGCGCAACCGCTCGACCATCCGCCGTCGCGCCTGGCCAGGGTGCCAGCGCTCCACGAGCGCGGCCAGCGCAAAGAGCCCTCGCCGCCAGAGCGTCGGGGGCGCAACCAGATCCCCCGGCCGCAGGGCCTTGCGGCTGGCGGCTGTGTGCTCATGGCCCAAGGGGTACAACTCCGTGCGCAGGGCCTCGATCACGGGTGTGCAGGGTGTCTGATAGCGGGAGGCGTAGATCACGCTCATGGCCAGGTAGATGAGGCGGGTATGGCAGTAGAACCGGCCCGGGTGCAAGGGCATCCAGCGGGGCAGCCGCCAGACCTCGGGTGGCAGCGGGTTGAGGCCGTCCCAATCATAGAGGTTGAGCAGCGCGAGCCAGAGCTTACCCCAGCTCGGGATGGCCGTGACTCCGCCTTCGGCCGCGATGAACCGGGCCGCGGGGCCGAGCAGCGGATCCTCTCGGTTCAACCCTAAGAGACGTGCGGCGACATAAACCAGGGTAGTGACGAAGAGGTAGGGCCGCGAGTGGGGGTGCAGGCCCCAGAGTCCCGAGGCCAGTTGCGTGCGCCGGAAGTGCAGGCACAGAGACGCCTTTCGATCGGGCGCGATCGGGGCCCCGGTGATATGGCACATGAGCACGTACTGCGCCGCCAGCATCGGGCACCAGACGACCTCTCCCTCCCAGCCGCCGCTCGAGGATTGTTGGCGAAGGAGCGCGGTGACGGCGAGTCTAAGTGCCGGGCCGGCTTCGGTATCCTCTAGATATTCATTATCCTCTGCCACGCACCGGGCGCCGGCGTCGCCCACGATCGGAATGGACGAAGTTCCATGCCCCTCAGGCGCGAGCGCCCAGGCGCGGCCGGTTTGGGCGGGCCGGATCCCGCGCAGGAGCCAGCGCAGCCGCCCGGCTAAGGCGCTAGCCACCGTCCCCGCATGAGACAACTCGCCACGCCACAGCCCCTCGCGGGCGATCGCTGACAGGGCATGGGCGATGGCACGGAAAAAAGAGCGCGCAAACCGGGCGGTCCGGGTGTCTTGGCAGGCGAGATAACGCATCGTGCGCGTGCGTTCAGCGCTGCTCTTGCGCCACATCCGGTAAATGGCTTGGCGGGTGGCGACGGCTTCATCACCGCTCTCGGCCAGGGCCTGATAGAGACCGACGGCCAGCAGTTCCGCGACCCGTGTGGCCCGCTTTCGGCGCGCTTGGTAGTCCGCCAGATCGCGGCATTCGGCGAGGCACAGTGCATCTCCGAAGCCGAGCGTGATCCCGACCGCAGTGAGCGGATGATGATGGCCTACGGCGTCGCCAACCAAGAACAAGTGATCGCGGCCGTAGTCACTGCGCGCCCGGACTTCATTAGCCGCGCCCTCGAAGATCCCATCGAGGAGCGCCGCGCGAAAGCCCGGCCGCAACGCGCTAGGCAGCACCGCGCCATAGCCTTCCCAGAGGTAGGCTGCGCGCTCCTGACGTCCGCGGCGCTGCAAGGGCACATCCAGGATCAGCCGTATCGCGTGCGGGGCAATGCGGTAGGCGAGAACCGGGCCGGGGCCGCCAAGCAGCACATGCCCATAACCCTCGAAGGGAAGTTCCGCGTCGCGGAGCAATAGACCCACCATCCGCGAGCAGACGGCGTGATCGACCGGAAAGCCCAGGGCGGCGCGGACCACGGAGCGGCGACCGTCCGCGCCCACGATGCGGCCGGCGATAACGGAACCGACCGCGCCCCGCTGCACATAACGCACCCGGTGATTTTCAACTTGGCGCACACGGGCCGAGGCCAGGTATTCCACATTGGGGTGCGCGGCGGCGGCCGCGCGCAGCGTCTCGACGAGCACGCTGTGCCCGCAGCTAAACCCCGGCGACCCATCGGCGTAGGGCAACAGGCAGGGCCCGGAACCGTCATCGGGGAAGACCACGAAACCCCGGCCGGTCCCGTGCTCCGGGATCGCGGCGAGCAAATCGACGCCGATCTGCCGCAATACCTCTACGGCTGGGGGATGCAGCCACTCGCCCGCCAACCGCTGTGCGGATCTCGGGTTCGCTTCCAACAACGCCACCCGCGCCCCGCGGCGCGCATGGGCCAGGGCCGCGACCGCGCCGACCGGCCCCGCGCCGACCACGGCGACATCGAAGTGTGGGGCTCCCGACGCTGTCATAGGTTGGGACCGAGCGGTACGGGTCGGCGCCGGTAGCGGACCCGGCACGGCGGCCGCGGCCCGGTCACCCAGCTTCCATAATCCGGTGCGGGCGGCGGGGAGATGAGCTCCATCTCGTAGCGGGACAAGAGCACGCTCCACAAGGCCTTGATCTGCATGTATGCGAAGTGCATTCCGAGACAGCGGTGCCGGCCGCCGCCAAATCCAATCAGCACGTGGGCCCCCTGCTTGTGTTCCTCGCGCGGCGGGGCGAAACGCTCGGGATCGTAGCGCTCCGGATCCTTGAAGACCGCGGGCAGCCGGTGCGAGAGGAGGGGCGAGACCATGGCCATACTGCCGGCTCGAAGCTGAAAACCGTGACAGTCCGTGTCGTTGAGGACTTTGCGCACCAGCAAGATGAGGGGGGGATGGAGGCGTTCGTCCTCGCGAACGGCGCACTCCAACACGACCTGCTGTTTCAGGCTATCCAGGGTCAGACTCTGGCCCTGTCCATAGACGGCTTGGATCTCGGCCATTACCGCCGTCAGATACCGGCCGTGCCGCAGAAGATCGATCCCGACCCAGGCCGCCAGCACGCTGCTCGTGTGTTGGCCCGCGAACAGCACGGTGAGCAAAAGACCGGTGATTTCCTCATCGCTCAAGGCCCGGCCGTCGGCGTAGCGGGCGTCCATCAGCGCCTGCATGAAATCCGCCGTCCGCCGGCCCGACCGCCGCCGCCCGGCGAGGATACCGCCCATCAAAGAGGCGACTTGGCGCCGAGCCCGGTCGCGCGCGAGATGGCTCGGGATCGGCAGTCGCGGAAAAAAGAACCCCAAGGTATTGATCCCGCGCTGGAGGTCGTGGTAGAGCCGCGCGAAACCGGTATCGAGACGCGCCCGCACCTCTTCGCCGAGCAGGCAGCGGCTGGCGATATTGACGGTCAGCTCATTGGTAAGCGCAGGAAGGTCGAGCTCGCCTTCTTCCCCCCAGCGCCCGGTATACGCCTTGATCTCGGCCTCCATGAGGCGGGCATAGCCGTGCATGGGTCCGCCCCGCATGAGCGGTGCGAGGAACCCGAGTTGCTCGGCCATGCGCTCGGGCGCGACATCGTACGCGACGCCCCTCCCGAAAATCGGGACCGTGAACTGGTAGACCTCGCGCGCGCTCAACTGATCGTCTGGGGCTTGGAAGTAAGCGTCGTGCGCCTCGGGTCCGGCGAAGAGCGCGACGTCGCGCGCGCCGAGCCGGAACTGAAACACCTCGCCGTGGGCCCGCCAGGCCTGTTCCAGTAAGCTCAGCGGGTCACGCTGAAAGGCCAAAGCGTGGCCGAGCAGCGGCAAGCCGCCGCGCAACCAAGGCATCGGCCTGGGGCGAGGCGTTTCGGCAGCGGGCCGGGCGTGGGCTTTCATGCGCTAATAGACGAAGGGTACCATCCGGAAGCGCGCCTTGCGCGTGTATTCGGTCCACAGCGCCCCGTATTTGGCGCAACAGCGGCGCTCGTCGCGCGAAGCGCGGTGGATCAAGAGCGCGCTGAGCCAGGCCGGGAGCAAATAGGGCAGGAACGACCCGCCGCCAGTGGTGAGCGCGAAGGCCGAATAGACGCAAATCTCCCCGGAATAATTGAGGTGCCGCCCGATGCCCCAGAAGCCAGAGACCAGCAATCGCCCCCCGAGGGTCTCGGCCGGCCGGCCCCAAATCCGGGCGCGGGGGTCGGCTTTGAAGCGGTGTTTCTGCGCGTTAGCGCCGCGGAAGAGCCAGAAGCCGAACAGGAACAACGCGGTGAGGGCCAGCGCCGCTGGGACCGGCAGCGGATCGAGCTGGTGGATCAGAAACCAGCCCGGGAGAGAGTAGAAGAAGGGCACGAGCACATAGTCGCCCCAGATCAACATCCCGCCGAAACGCTCCGCGACGATGTCCCAGGTGTAGAGCATGCCGTATTCGAAC
>JBOIDM010000030.1:0-3679 GCA_050740575.1 Gammaproteobacteria bacterium | reverse complement strand
CCGGGAGAGATCCTGGGACTCTTAGGCTCCCGGCAGACGCCCTAGCCCGCGTAAATCTCGTAGAAAGATTTGCCATGCGGCGGATCGCCCTGACGGGCATCCGCCCTACGGACCTGTCTCAGTTTCCGCGGTGGCTGGGTTACGGACAGGCAGCCCAGTCGTTGCATACGCAATCGAGGACGGTAAAGCTTTGGGTGCTGCCGTCATTGCAATCGCCCGCGCTGGTGCTCAAGGCGACATTGCTGACCGTCCTCTCTTTCTGCAGTTGGACGTCATCGTTGGAGTTGTGGCCGCCGCCGATGCTAAACACGTTGTAGCTGGTCGAGCACTCCACACGGTTATTAACGAGTTGCGACGTCGTCGCGACGCGGGGGCCGTTGCACTGAATTCGAAAGGCTATCGAGGACGGGCAGACACCGTGGTTGCACATATCCGCCGTGCTGATAACTGTCCAGCCGGTCCCCTTGTACTGCTGGACCTGCGTGCGCACGGCACCGTGCTCGGCCAGGCAGTCGCCCCAGAAGTTCTTCTGGATGCAGGGCGGAAACGCTAAGAGCTTGTGAGCCACGTACCCGTGCCTGGACATTGACACACTCCGGCCTCGGCGCCCGATCCTTGTAGATCGTCTTAGCTTCCTCAGCACCCATGCGAACCCGTCATGCCACGACCGGCTTGCTACATTAAAATGCATTGTGCAATCGCTGAGTCTATCGCTGATTAATCCAACTCGAGGGAATTGAATTGATCCTACGTTTTTTCGCGAGCACACCGAAAGGGACGGAAGCTCTTCTGGCACGAGAGCTGACAGCACTCGGCGCCTCCAAGATCCATGTTCAATCGGCGGGCGTGGCCTTCGCGGGCACGCTCGAAACCGGATACCGTGCTTGCCTTTGGTCGCGCATCGCATCGCGGGTCATCCTACAGCTCGGCCAGTTTCCGGCCTCCGATCCCGAAGCGTTGTACGACGGCGTGCGCGCGATCGCCTGGCACGAACACTTTGGTCTTGACAACACATTTGCCGTCGATCTGAAGTGCGCCGATTCGTTCCTCACCCACTCGCATTTCGGAGCCCTCAAGGTCAAAGATGCTATCGTCGACCAATTCCGCGATGTATTCGGATCGCGGCCGACGGTCGCGGTGAATCGGCCCGATCTACGCATCAATGTGTACCTATATAGAAACAAGGCCACGGTAAGCATTGATCTCTCCGGCGAGAGCCTGCACCGGCGGGGCTATCGGGACGACGCCCTGCTGGCGCCGTTAAAAGAGAACCTCGCCGCCGCGATTTTGTTGCTTTTGGATTGGCCCCAGCGCGCGGCCGACGGTCAACCGTTCTTGGATTTGATGTGCGGCTCGGGCACCCTTCCGATCGAGGCGGCCCTCATCGCCGCGGACATCGCACCGGGGCTCACCCGCGGGCATTTCGGGTTTCTCGCTTGGCGCGGCCACGATCAGTTACTTTGGGAGCGGCTGCAGGACGAGGCACAGGCTCGCAAACAGGAGGGCATTAAAAACATCCCGCCGATCGCCGGGTACGACCGCGACCCAAGTGCGGTCTCAGCCGCGCGCAAGAACGCCGAGCGCGCGGGCGTAGCCGGCGTCACTCAATTCACACGCCAAGAACTGCAATCGACACTGCCCAAAGAGACAGCGCCCGGATTAATCGTGGTTAACCCGCCGTACGGACGCAGAGTCGGCGGCGATAGCGAGCTGCCACGGCTCTATGCCGAGATCGGTGACACGCTCAGGCGCAATTTGTGGGGCTGGGACGCGGCGGTATTCACGGAGAACACCAAGCTTCTCTATCGGCTGCGAATGGATGCAAGCACATCCATCGCGCTGTACAACGGCGGCCTCGAATGCTCCTTGACCTTGTTTCACTGTTCCGCGCTCGCTGGTGCTCCACCGATCGAGCGGGCGGATACGCGCTCGGCAAGCGTGGCGGGACAGAGCGTCGAGATGTTCGCGAATCGTCTCCGCAAGAATATACGCTCGCTCGCCCGCTGGACACGACGATCGGGCGTTGAATGTTACCGGCTCTATGATGCCGACCTACCCGAGTACGCCCTGGCGATTGACTTTTATAGAGGCGATGAGTCTTGGGTTTATGTGCAGGAATACGCGCCCCCGCCCACCGTGGATGCGCCCAAAGCGGCAGCGCGGCTGGACGCCGCCCTCGCTGTGATTCCCGATCTCACCGGCGTGCCCGAGAGCCGGGTGTTTTTCAAGCTACGGCAGCGGCAAAAAGACCGGGCGCAGTATACGAAATTCGCCGAGGAAGGCCGCTTCGTGACCGTCGGCGAGGGTGGCTATCGCTTTGCGGTGAATTTCACCGATTATATCGACACCGGCCTGTTTCTCGATCATCGCGGCACGCGCGCGCTCGTCAAGGCCCTGGCGGTTGGGCGGCATTTTTTGAACCTGTTCGCATATACGGGCACCGCCAGCGTGTATGCGGCCTCGGGCGGCGCCGCGAGCACCACGACTGTCGATCTTTCGCACACCTACCTCGACTGGGCGCGGCGTAATTTCAACTTGAATCGAATCGATACGGGTGCGCATGCGTTTATTCAGGCGGACTGCCTGGAATGGATACAGGAGGCGGCCCAAGCTAAAGAACGTTACGGCCTCATCTTCCTCGACCCACCGACCTTCTCCAACTCGAAGCGCATGGCCGGCAGCTTCGACGTCCAGCGCGATCACGAGGCGCTGATCAAGGATGTGCTCAAGCTTTTGAGCGCCGACGGCGTGCTTTTGTTCTCGACCAACAGCAAACATTTCAAACTGCGGGTTTCCTCGCCCGGGATCGACATCCAAGACATCACCCGAGACACGATTCCCCTGGACTTCGCCCGGCGGCCGCACGTCCACCGTTGCTGGAAAATGACACGTCAGCCGCGAATGGACGTGTCCACTTAAACCATATTGTCCAGAATCGCCCGCTCCACCGCCGCAAGCGTGGCATCGACAGTCACGCGCCGGCCGCTGCTCTGCCGGATCGCGATGTCGGGATCCTTGAGGCCGTGGCCCGTGAGCGTGCAAACAACCAGACTCCCGGCGGGGATCTTAGCGCTCGCGAGATCGCGCAGGGCCCCGCCGACCGAGGCCGCCGAAGCGGGTTCGCAAAAGATGCCCTCCCGCTCCGCGAGGAGCTTTTGGGCCGCTAGGATTTCCTCATCGCTCAACTCATCAAACCATCCCTGGGAATCCTTATTCGCTTGCCAGGCCTGGTCCCAGGATTGCGGGTGTCCGATGCGGATGGCGGTCGCCACCGTTTCCGGATCATCGATGGCATGTCCGCGTAAAAACGGCGCGGCGCCGCTCGCTTGGTAGCCGCACATCCGCGGCAGGGTCTTCGCGAGGCCATCACGGGCGTATTCCTGATAACCCATCCAGTGAGCGGTGATATTACCGGCATTACCGACCGGTATACAGTGGAAATCGGGCGCCCGCCCTAGCGCTTCTATGATCTCGAAGGCCGCGGTTTTCTGTCCCTGCAATCGATAAGGATTGATGGAATTGACGATGGTCACGGGCGCCCGCGCAGCCACTTCCTTGACCAGCCGCATCCCGGCATCGAAGTTCCCCCGGATCTGCAATACGATCGCCCCCGCCATCATGGCCTGTGCCAGCTTTCCAAGCGCGATCTTGCCTTCTGGGATCAACACGAATGCGGCGA
>JBOIDM010000029.1:0-4851 GCA_050740575.1 Gammaproteobacteria bacterium | reverse complement strand
GGGTGCGACAATTTGTCGCATTTACGCCCTCCTGTACGTACGCTAGCATGCATCGCGACCTGGGTAACCCATAGATACCTTTCATTCCACGCAAATCGCTTTAGAGCATGGTCTTTGGAGTGTGATAATTCATACAGTTATTGCCACAGGTCGACGGTATCGGTCTCGGAGTGCTGGTGGCGCTGAGACTGATGGCGTGTGTAATTAGCCAGTAATATATAACGATAGAGACACGATACATTATGCTAAGCTCAAAAATACTTAACCGATCGGTGATCGTTTCGCTCACGATCGCTTTCTACGCGGCAGGGCAGGCTGTAAATGCCCACACCGGTGTACGGGACCAGCCTACCGGAGGCACGACCACTTATAACGGTTTCACCATTACGCACGGCTGCGGAACCCCTCCCTTGCCGGTGATAGGGCAGTCCGCGGTGTTTCCGTACGGTGACGCGTCGTCGAGCGCGGGCCCCACCGTATGGGTGGACCTCTCTAATAACACCGTGATACCCACGGGCGGTACCGGCATCGTTTCGCTACCTGCCGCGCCGGCCTTACCGATCTTCAACCTCAGCGTCGGCGGCATCCAGCAGAACGATCCGTTCGATATCGTCGTGGAACAGACAGACCCGTTAAGTGGGGCGGTGCGGGCGCTCCACTGGCAGGGGTCCGATGAGATTCAACGTCTCAAGAAACTGAAAAGCGGCAGGCTTAAATTGCTCAAGAAACCCTTTCCGGGCCTGAGGACCGATCTGGTCGGCATACCCGAGTGGCGTGCATCGGCGCCAAGGATCATCGACAACTGCGTGTCGAAACTGCTGGTGCGGATCGCGGTAGCCAATTGGTGCGAAAAAGGAGCGAACGAAGCCAATGACCCTGAGGACAACCGGGCCGACTATTGGTTCCCGATACCCGTCATCGCGCCTGGGAGTGCCGGGGCGCCGGGCAGCGGCAGCACCAAGTTCACCGACATCGGTGCCGTGCAGGCCACCTTCTGGACGACGATGACCGTCAACAACTCCAACGTCAATAATGATCCTGCGACGAACTGCCCCGGCGGAGCGCTCCACGACGTTGCGGTCCAACCGGCCGGTACGGAGATCGACACCTACCTGCCTCTGCCGCCGTTTACCCAGGGCCCGGGACCGTATTGATCGCCGGGCATTGCCTGACTTTAAACCCGACCCTCCCGCGAGGGTCGGGGCGTATCCGTCCTGCCCGTCGCGCGATAGCAGGGGGGGTAGGCTTCTCTCCCGGTGACGGGTCACCGATCCGCTATTTGCCGGCCGCGACAACGATCAATACGTCGTAGGAGCAAAACCCGTGGCGCTGGCGATCCGCCGCGCGCGCTCATACGTCTAAACCGTAAGCGCTTCGACGGGACACACCGCGCGGACTTGGTAGCCGCAAAGCGCGCACGGTAAACTTAGCCGATGACTGCGCCCGCTCGCGCCGCGCCCGCCTTGACCCCGGAATTGGCTTCGGAGGCGGAGCGGCATTCGCGCCAATTGTCCGCGGCAATCAGCGCCCATTCGCCGGGCATGGTGCTTGAGGAGGCACACCGGCATGACCTCATCCGAGTGTGTGCGTGCAGTCCGTTCGTCGCCCACTATCTCGCGAAGGATCCAAGGCACCTCGCGCAGCTTCTCGAGAGCGGCGATCTCGACCGCGGTTTCGGCGCACACGAATATCCCGAGCGGATCCGGCGTGCTGTCGCCGGCGCGCCGGACCAGCCGGCGCTCATGCGCGCTCTGCGCCGGGCGCGTTACCGCGAATTCGTGCGCATCACCTGGCGCGATATCACCGCGGCGGCCGATCTCGATGAAACAATGGAAGATCTCTCGCGCTTCGCCGATGCCGCGCTCGAGGGCGCGCTCGGCTGGCTGTACCGAAGGCAAGTGGAGAGCTTGGGCGTCCCGCGGGATAGCAATGGGGCGGCCCAGTCGCTGGCCGTGATCGCGATGGGCAAGCTCGGCGCCCATGAGCTCAATTTCTCCTCGGACATCGATCTCATCTTTGCTTATCCGCGTGCCGGGGACTCGCATGGCGGAGGACGCTCCATATCTAACCAGGAATTTTTCAACCGTCTGGGCCAAGCCTTGATCAGGGTATTGTCGGAAGTGACCGAGGATGGATTCGTGTTCCGTGTGGACATGCGCCTCCGGCCGTTCGGCGACAGCGGACCGCTGGTGCTGAATTTCGACGCCATGGAAGCCTACTACGTGACTCATGCGCGCGATTGGGAGCGCTACGCCATGATCAAAGCCCGCGCCGCCGCGGGGGATAAGCCGGCCGGCGCGGATCTGCTGGAGCGGCTGAAACCGTTTGTCTATCGCCGCTATCTTGATTTCGGCGCGATCGAGGCCTTGCGCGACATGAAACGATTGATCGATAACGAGGTGAAGCGCAAAGGCCTTGCGGACAATATAAAACTCGGCCGTGGCGGGATCCGCGAGATCGAGTTCATCGGGCAGACCTTTCAATTAATCCGCGGCGGCCGCCGGCCGGCGCTGCGCAACCGCCGCATTCTGGCCGTGCTCGAGTCCCTTGGGGAGCTGAAATATCTG
Organism: Gammaproteobacteria bacterium; assembly: GCA_050740575.1. Taxonomy (GTDB): domain Bacteria; phylum Pseudomonadota; class Gammaproteobacteria; order JACCXJ01; family JACCXJ01; genus USCg-Taylor. Next base: position 2,284 of record JBOIDM010000029.1, on the reverse strand, counting down.
CCCTCGTCCGCCGTTGCCGAGCTGACCGAAGCTTACCGCTTTTTGCGCACGGCGGAGCATCGCTTGCAGCAGGTCGAGGACCAGCAGACTCAGATCTTGCCGAGAGGGGAGATAACCCGCCAGCGCGTGGTCTTAGGTATGGGGTTTAGCGATTGGCGGAGCTTTCATGCGGCGCTCGCGCGGCACCGCAAGCGCGTTCAAACCCATTTCGACGCGCTCTTGGTTGGGCCGCGCGATTCCGCCGGCAACGGCCCGCCGCTCATGCTGGCGCCGTGGCAGGGGATGGCCGACACGGCGTCTCTCCTATGCTGGTTGGAAAGCGCGGGGTTCAGCCATCCGCCTTCGATACTCGCAAGTGTCGAGAAATTGAGTAAAAGCGGGGGCGTGAGGCGGCTTGGCAATACCGATCAAGCGCGGCTGGACCGGGTCCTGCCGAAGCTGCTTGAAGCCACGGCGCGGGTCCCCGAGCAGCCGGTTGTAGCTGAACGCCTACTGTCTATCGTCGAGGCAATCGCGCAACGCAGCGTCTATTTGGTGCTGCTCGACGAGCATCCCGGCGCGCTCGAGCAACTGGTGCGCCTGTGCGCGGCCAGCCCCTGGATCGCGAATCGCATCGCCCGCCAACCGCTACTTCTCGATGAGCTGATCGACCCCCGCACACTCTATGCGCCGCCGCGGGTGAGCGAGTTGAAGCGAGAGCTCGCCGATCAGCTAGCGCAGTTCGCGCGCGGGGACCTCGAACAAACCATGGAGGTTTTGCGGCATTTCAAACATGCACAGGTCTTGCGCGTCGCGGCGGCGGACGTTGCCGGCGTGCTGCCCGTGCGCAGGGTCAGCGACCATCTCACGGGGATTGCCGAGACGGTGTTGCAGGCGGCCTTGGAAATGGCGCGAGAAGCCATGGCGCAACGCTATGGTGAGCCGATGTGTGGAGACGGCGCGGCGCGGCGCGCGGCCGGTTTCGCGATCGTCGCCTACGGTAAGCTCGGCGGAATCGAGCTCGGGTATGGATCGGACCTGGATCTGGTCTTCTTACACGATAGCCGCGGCGATAAGCAGCAGACCAGCGGGGCGGTGCATAACCAAGAGTTCTTTACCCGCCTCGGGCAAAGGATCATTCACGTCGTAACCACGGCCACGGCGGCCGGAAAGGCCTATGAGATCGATACCCGGTTGCGGCCTAGCGGATCGGCGGGATTGTTGGTCAGCAGCCTCGATGCGTATCGGGAGTACGAACAAGCGCATGCGTGGACCTGGGAGCATCAAGCGCTCATACGGGCGCGCGCCATCGCGGGCGATGCGAATACCGTACAGGAGTTTATACATCTACGGCGCACCATTCTCGGCCGGCCTCGCGATGAGGACCGGCTCCGGCGCGATGTGCGGGAGATGCGCGAGCGAATGCGTCGGGATCTGTGCCGTGATGCGTCCGGGATCTTCGACATCAAGCACGGGCAGGGTGGTGTCACCGACATCGAATTTATGGTGCAATATATGGTGTTACGCTGGTCTGCTCAGCACGCGGAGCTTCTGGATTTCACTGACAATCGCCATTTGCTGGAGCTCTTGTCGCGCCTGCGGCTACTGTCGGACGAGGACTGCCGGGCTTTGCAAGAGGCTTATTTCGCCTACCGCGCCAAGCTTCACGCCTTGGCGTTGCAAGAGCGCCCGGCCTTGGCCGACAATGCGGAATTCAACTCTCAGCGCGCCAGGGTCGGTGAGGTGTGGCGGCGCGTGGTCGGAGCATAACGATGCGGGGAGAAGACACTAATGACAATGGCTGACCGGGACGGCCTTATCTGGATGGACGGGGAGATGCTACCCTGGCGCGAAGCCAAGGTGCACGTGCTCACCCATACCCAGCATTACAGCATGGGTGTATTTGAAGGAATACGCGCCTATAAGACCGCGCGGGGGACGGCTATCTATCGCCTGCGCGAGCACGTCGAACGCTTGTTTCGTTCGGCACACATCCTAGGGATGCCAATGCCCTACGAGCAATCGACCTTGACCCAAGTGTGCCGGGATGTCGTACGCGCCAACCACTTGGAAAGCGCCTACCTCCGGCCCTTGTGTTTTTACGGCTCGGAGGGGATGGGCTTGCGTGCGGATAATCTGAAAACTCATGTTATGGTGGCGGCCTGGCATTGGGGGCCTTATCTCGGCGCCGCGGGTCAGGAGCAAGGGATCCGCATCAAGACCTCGTCCTTTACCCGCCATCACGTCAATATCACGATGTGTAAGGCCAAGGCCAACGGTAATTACATGAATTCCATGCTGGCGC
>JBOIDM010000028.1:0-12656 GCA_050740575.1 Gammaproteobacteria bacterium | reverse complement strand
CCATGATCTTCACGCGCGAGATCACGGCGGCCGTGGAGCGGGCGGGCGGGGCTTCGACCTCGTGCAGCACGCCGTCGATGCGGTAGCGCACCTTGAGCCGGTTCTCGAACGGCTCGATGTGGATGTCGGAGGCGCGTGAATCGATGGCGCGATTGATGAGGTGGTTTACCAAACGCACGATCGGGGCTTCGCTGGCCAGATCCTTGAGCCGCTCGATATCTTCCTGCTCACTCACCTCGGTGCGCGTCTCGATGTCATCGACGATCTGATCGAGGACGGTCTTTCCGGTTCCGTACAGGCGTTCGATCGCGGCGAGGATCTCTGACGTCACGCCGACGGCCGGCCGAACGGGGCGACCGCAGGCGAGCTCGAGCGCCTCGATGACATAGGCGTCCTCGGGCATGGCCATCGCCACGGCCAGAGTGCCATCCTGCTCGGAGATAGGGATCGCCCGGACGGTTTTTAGAAACTTGGCCGAGATCTGCTCCTCATAGAGCGGCGTGTCCGGGTAGTCCTTCGCGGTGAGGAGCGGGACTTCGAGCAGAGCCGCGAGGGCGTCCGCGAGGTCCCGCTCCGAAACATGGCCGAGCTTGACCAGCACGGTCCCGAGATGTTCGCTATTGGTTTGCGCCAGGCGCGCGGCGCTCTCGAGCCCGTCGCGCGAGAGCTTGCCCGCGCCGACCAAGTGGCTGCCCAGGCGTTCGGCGCTTGTGCGTGGCTTTTCTGTCAGTGTCGCTAATGAGCTCATGGCTGCGCTTGTGGAACCCGCCGCCTCGCCGGGAATTGAGGCGAGATCTATATATTGTACCTATGCTGACGGTATGCGGGCTAGCGCGCCACTAGTGCGGTTGTCAGAAAAACGCAGTTTCGAGTACACTTGCCAGCGTTTGGCTCTTGGGGAAACGGTGTACACAGCGGCGCATCGTGCAGCCGCAGACAAAACCGGGGATCATGGGGCCGAGCAAGCTGGAATAACCTTAGTTTATTTTCGTTCACTGATAACCATGGAGGAAACATCGATGTCGATTTTCAATCGCTTCACCGCTTTTACGGTCGCCAGTGGCATCGTATTGAGTCTGGCCTCAGGGGCAGCGTATGCTGCACCTAAATCAAAGGCCTGTAGGGGATTGCCGAGTCATAGCACATTACTCGCTGCTCTCGATGCTGCGGTAGCCACCGAAACGAGCGGGCTCAATTTCGAGATGTGGGCCACTGTCGTTAACCGGGACGGTGTCGTTTGCGCAGTTGCTTTCTCGGGCGCGGACAGAAGCGCCCAGTGGCCGGGGAGCCGGGTGATCTCGGCGCAGAAGGCCAACACGGCCAACGCCTTCAGCCTCGACGGACTGGCGTTGTCCACGGCGAATCTGTTCTCGGCGGTGTCCCCGGGCGGCAGTCTCTATGGCCTACAGCATAGCAACCCCGTCGACACGGCTGTGGCCTATGGCAGCAACGGGCATTCGGGCGGTAATGCGAAGGCTTACGGCAAGCCAAACGACCCGCTGGTGGGTGAATTCGTTGGTGGCGTCAATGTCTTTGGAGGCGGTCTGGGGCTTTATGACGCGAGCGGGCATATTATTGGCGGGTTAGGCGTCAGTGGCGACACCTCCTGCGCGGATCACATGATCGCCTGGAGAACACGTGATAATCTCGGCCTCGACAATCTATCTGGCGTCGGTGGCGTCGCCAATCCCCCTACTCATCCGGACAACATCATCTACGATATCACCTCGCAGGCGGGACAACAGGAAGGGGTGAGCGCAGGCGGTTTTGGGCACCCCACGTGCCTAAATACTGCCAATGAGGCGCTCCTACCGGCGGTACAGTAATAGATTTCACTGTCACAGAGCCGAGCGGTGCCGGCCGGCTTTAGACCGGCACCGTTTTGCCTGCTGTCATTCTAATGCGGCGCGGTACCCTCGCCTTGATTCAATAGTGTCTCTTCCTCGATGTCCACGGGCTCGCCTTGTTTTCGGCGCGCCTGCATGAGGAGCTCCCGGATCTTTGCCCCTTGCTTCTCACGCAACCTTTTTTGCTCTGTTAATTCCTTTTGCTTCACTTCAGCCGTTCGATTCGCCTCATGCGTACGCCACTGATCAAAGGTATAGTGCGCGGCGAGGGCGCCTATAAAGACGCCAAGAGCGATTTGGAAAACAAGCTTCATGGGAGTCTATAGTCCGTAGCGAGCTGCTTCGGCACGGCTTCGTTCCTTAACCGCACATAGCGCGGCAGCCCGTTCTCATACGGTGGATAATCCTCGCCCTGAATGAGCGGGCTGAGATAGCGCCGGCAGTCGTCGGTGATCCCCCACCCGTGCGCGGTCACGTACTCGCGCGGCAGTTTCTTCTCGACATTCGCGACCTCCTCGAGCCGGGCTTCACCCACCTCCCACACATAGGGTTCATCGGATTTGCGCACGATAATCGGCAGGACGGCGTTCTTCCCGGCGAGTGCGAATTCCACCGCGGCCCGGCCCAGGGCATACGCCTGTTCGACATCGGTCCTGGAGGCGATATGGCGCGCCGCGCGTTGCAGATAATCCGCGACCGCCCAGTGGTATTTGTACCCGAGTCCCTTTTTGACGAGGCCGGCGATGACCGGCGCGACACCGCCGAGCTGGGCATGGCCGAAGGCATCGCGGGTCCCGGCTTCGGAAAGAAATTCCCCGGCCGCGTTTTTCAAGCCTTCGGAGACCACGATGACGCAATAGCCCTCGGTGTCGACGGTGTGCCGCACGCGTGCCAAGAACCCCGGCTCGTCGAAGGGGATCTCGGGGAACAAGATGATATGCGGGGGATCGCCCGGGCGCTCTTGCGCCAATCCCCCCGCGGCCGCGATCCAACCGGCATGCCGCCCCATCACCTCCAGGATGAACACCTTGGTCGAGGTCTTGGCCATCGAAGCGACATCGAATGCCGCCTCGCGCACCGAGACCGCGACGTATTTCGCCACCGATCCGAACCCCGGGCAGGCATCCGTGATAGGCAAATCGTTATCGACGGTCTTGGGAATACCGATGCAGGTGAGCGGATACCCGACCGCTGCCGCCATCTGTGCGACCTTATTTGAGGTATCTTGCGAGTCTCCGCCGCCGTTATAGAAGAAGTAACCGATATCGTGGGCCTTGCAGACTTCGATGAGCCGCTCGTATTCCGCGCGGTTCTGCTCCAAGCCCTTGAGCTTGTAGCGGCAGGAGCCGAACGCACCGGCGGGGGTGTGGCGGAGTGCAGCGATGGCCTCATCCGGTTCTTTGGAGGTATCGATCAGGTCCTCGGTCAGGGCGCCGATGATCCCGTTCCGCCCGGCATAAATCTTGGCGATGCGATCGGGATGCCGGCGTGCGGTTTGGATGAGACCACAGGCGCTGGCGTTGATGACAGCGGTGACTCCTCCGGACTGTGCATAGAAGGCGTTTTTGGCTGACATAGGCTTCCTGAGCTTGGAAATAACGTGATATTACCGCGACATCGTCACCCCGCAAAAGCGTAACGTTGTGCTCTTGCCGGCGCTCGATTACCTTAAGAAAGCTCTAATTACGCCCGCGGCCTTCATGCACACGCAAGACGAGACAGCTGCTCCCATGTCGTTCCCGGCCCGGACATCGCGGCTGTGGCGGCGCGCCCCGCTCTATCTGCGCATCGTCTTAGCGCTGATCCTCGGCGTGCTCGTGGGCCTGGCGTTCGGGCCTGCGGCCGGCGGCTTGGGGCTGCCGGGGCAACTCGTGCTGCGGCTCCTCGGCGCGCTCGCGCCGCCTCTCATTCTCGCGGCCATCGTCCATGCGTTGATGACCGCGCAGCTCGAAGGCGCTCTGACTTTCCGGCTTGTGCGCCTATTAATCCTGAATACCTTGGTCGCTATCAGCGTCGGTCTGTGCGTCGCCAACCTGCTAGAACCGGGCGCTGGCGCTGGCCTGAAACCGCCAACCGCGGTCGCGGGACAGGCCGCGCAAGGTCATGCCGATCCGTGGCTGACGTTTCTCGATAATATCCCAAAAAGCCTGCTCGGCCCCTTAGGGGATAACGGCAAGGTGCTGGGCGTGATCGTGATCGCGCTGGCTTTCGGAATTGCGCTGCGGCGCGAGCGGACACGGTCCCTTGGCACGCCGCAAGAACTCGTCGAGCTATTGTTGGCGTGTCTCGTGCGCGTCCTGCACTGGATCATCGCCATCGTGCCCTTGGCGGTCTTCGGGATCGTGGCCAGCGTCGTCGGCACCGGCGGTTTCCGCGATTTTAGTAGCCTCGGTCTGTTTGTCCTGAGCGTGATCGTGGCCTTGCTCGTTCAGGCGGCGTACTACCTGCTGCGCATACGTTTCGGCTCGTGGGCGCATCCCTGGAAAGTCATCCAGGGGACGCGTGATGCCTTGGTGATGGCATTTTCCACCGCGAGCTCGACCGCGACCATGCCGGTCACTTATGCCTGTCTCACGGATCGAGTGGGAGTGCGGGAGCGCTCGGCTACCCTCGGAGCGTTGGTCGGGGCTAATTTCAACAACGACGGCACCGCGCTCTATGAAGCCATGGCCGCGCTGTTCGTGGCGCAGATGTTGGGTCTTGATTTAACCCTTGCGCAGCAGCTCATGGTGGTGTTGACCAGCGTCATCGCTTCGGTGGGGGCGGCCGGGATCCCCGAGGCCGGTTTGGTAACGATGACCCTGGTGTTCAACGCGGTCGGATTGCCGACCGACTATATCGCCATCCTTCTGACCGTCGATTGGTTCCTGGACCGCTGTCGTACCGCCATCAATGTCATGGGCGACATCAATGTCAGTTGTCTCCTCGATGGGAAGGCGCGAGGCTGATGCAAGCTGATGGGATAAACTCTCTCAGACGGCCGAGCGCAACTCGCCAGTGCTAGCGCGCCGCTGGCGCGCCGCCGCGGCCAGATCCTCGAGGAGCGCCTCGGTTTGCGTCCAACTGATGCAGGCGTCGGTGATACTCTGACCATAGACCAACGGACGGCCTGGTGCCAGATCCTGACGCCCCGCCACCAGATGGCTCTCGATCATCAGCCCCGCGATCCGCCGATCTCCCGTAGCGATTTGGGCGCCGATCTCGCGGCCGACCTGAACCTGGCGCTCGTGGTTCTTGGCGCTGTTCGCGTGGCTGCAATCGATCATGATGCGCGCCGGTAACCCAGCCTTCGCCAACAATGCCGCGGCCGCATTGACGCTCTCCGCATTGTAGTTCGGCTGGCGTTGGCCTCCGCGCAGGATGATATGCCCATCGGGATTGCCCGTCGTGGAGAGAATAGCCGCATGGCCGCCTTTGGTCACGCCCAAGAAATGGTGCGGATTACGCGCTGAGATGATCGCGTCCACCGCGATCTGCAGTCCCCCATCGGTCGCGTTCTTGAAACCGATAGGGCAGGACAATCCCGAGGCCAGCTCGCGGTGCACCTGGCTTTCGGTAGTGCGCGCGCCGATGGCGCCCCAGGCGATCAGATCGGCATAGTACTGCGGGCTGATCGGATCGAGAAATTCGGTGCCGGCCGGTACTCCCATCTCGGCCAGATCCAAGAGCAGCCGCCGGGCGATATGCAAGCCGTCGTTGATCCGGAAGCTTCCATCGAGCCTCGGATCGTTGATCAAGCCCTTCCAGCCCACGGTGGTCCGCGGCTTCTCGAAATAGACGCGCATCACGATCAGTAGGTCTTCGGCGTGGGTTTCCAGAGCGCGCTTGAGGCGCGCGGCATAGTCACGCGCGGCGTCGGGGTCATGGATCGAACAGGGTCCCGTAATGACCAGCAGCCGGTCGTCGCGTTCGCCTAATAAGGCCTGGATCGCGGCGCGCGCTTTAAGCACGGTGCCCGCGGCCGTGGCGGTGACGGGCAAGTCGGCGTGCAGACTCGCGGGTGCGAGGACCTCACGGGTCTCGGTGATGCGGAGGTCTTCGGTGCTTGATCGCATCATAATGAAGTTCGAGTTAGCTTTTGGTTGGCGTGAGCATATGTTACTGCGCACCCCGCACCAACGGAAACAGCGAAGTCGTTGCGGAGATCATCCCGGGCAAGGACGCGCCGGGTCAAGCTTCTCGGAGCTCCGTCCGATGCCTCCGAGAACACTTCCCTCTTGTTCGGCTTCCCGTTCCTCGATGAGATCGCCGAGAATGTTCTTGAGCCGCGCCTCGATGCGTTGCCGCTGGTAGTGATCGGCCTGCGGAGAGCGGCGTGCGAAGCATAGCTGGTCGCGCGCGAGCGAGGTTTCGCCGGCCAGATAACTTTGTTCTCCGAGCGCGATCTGTGCTTCGACTTCCGCCCCAAGTTTTCCTTCCGCTTCCGCCAAAAGCCCATAGTAGGCGCCGTCCACCTCGTGGCTTAAGGCGTAATTGCGCAGCATCCGGCGGGCTTCCTCGGCTTGACCCGATATGAGCAGCGTTTGCGCCCTTCCTAGGACCGCGGGGCGGTAGTTGGGGTAGAGCTTTAGCGTCTCGCCGTAAATCGATAAAGCCTCGCTCGGCCGCTTCTCGGCGAGCGCAAGCCGGGCGGCCGCAAGCAGGTAGGCGGTCTGCTCGGGATCGGCGTGCCGAAGCTGCTCTAGCTGCCGTCGCGCCTCGCGGTAGTTACCGGCTTCGGTCAGCGCCAAGGCGTACCCATAGCGCGCGGCGCCGGCGTTTAAAAACAGGCCCGATTTTAACTGGCGCTCGAAATAGGCCACAGCCGTAGCGGGTTGCGCCAATGCACTGAGTCGGAGCTTGGTCCGCACCAGATGGAAGCTGAGGCTGTCACGGTGATGTTTTGTTGGGTACTGTTCGGCGCGATTTCTGGAGTCGGCGATACGCGTCACCGAGACCGGGTGGGTTCGCAGGAATTCCGGTAACTGGGCATTATCGGTGAGTCGGTTCGCGCGCTGCATACGCTCAAAGAAGGACGGCATTCCGCGCGGATCGAATCCCGATTGCGCTAGAATCTGCATACCGATCCGATCGGCTTCTTCTTCATGGGAGCGCGTGAAATTAAGTTGATACTGGGCGTTCCCCGCGGCAATGGCTGCAAATGCGGCCTGGCCAGCCTCTGGGTTCTGGGTGCCGAGCAGGATCGCTCCCAGCATCGCCGCCGCCATGGGAATGCTGAGCTGCGAGGCTTTCTCGAAGGTGCGAGCCATAGGGTGTTGGGTCACGTGCGCGATTTCATGAGCGACCACACCGGCCAGCTCGCTCTCCGTCTCCGTGTACAACAACAGGCCGGTGTGGATACCGATAAAACCGCCCGGGGCGGCGAAGGCGTTCAGCGTCGGATCGCCTACCAAGAAAAATTCGAAGTTATGCGCCGCGTTTTCGGCCTGCGCGGTGAGCGACGAACCCAAGGACTGAACGTAAGCTTCGATTTCCGGGTCATTCACGAGCATTTCGTGCCGCCGCAAATGCCGGAAAAGAGCGCGGCCGAGGCGCCGTTCCTGTTCGGGGGACACCGAGGCGGAGGCGGAGTCGCCGAAATCGGGAAGCTCGATAGCGAACGCCGGGAGCTGGCCGAGCAAGCTCAAAAGGGCCAGGGGTAATAATATTTTTGGGGTATTTCTACACACTACGCAAGCATCTGCCCGATACCAACCTTGAAGCGTTGTAGACTTGAAGCGCTATGTCAAGTTCCAACACCTTATCGGTGTGCTTACGCCTGCCTTATCCTATTCCATTCCGATAGCGCCGGTAATCAATCTGGATCCTGGCGCAGTGATTGCTCATTAGATTTCGGGTACGCGGTGCGGACCGCGTGAACTGGTGTCCCTTCAGGCTTTGAGGTGAATTTCGGGGCGGATACGTTACTCACGGACGCGGGAAGTGTCGGTAGAGAGAGACACAGAGGCCAAGGACGGTAGCTGAGCATAAGGATCTGCTCGGTGGCCAGGAAGTTCCAAGGAGGCTAATCCCCGCCTCACCAGGGAGTGGTGTACCGAATGCGCAAAGCCCGGTGCTCGCCATCATGTGCGCCATGGCCTAAACAACCCCGTGCGTGCACGGCCAAGGTAGAGCCCGCACTGCGTACCCGCTGCTACAACCCGTGCTTCCCCGCGCGTGGGTTTTTCTCCGGCCCTCTTGGCTCGCGTATCCTTGCCTGGATGCGTTATCATTTTGGGCATTCCACTCCGAGCGGGGCCCGATGTACCTGGCGCATTTCAATCTCCAAGAACCGCCCTTCGCGCTGACCCCCGATCCGCGCTACCTGTACCTGAGCGACCGCCACCGCGAAGGTCTTGCGCATCTCATGTACGGCCTGGAGGAAGGCGGCGGGTTTGTACAGTTGACCGGGGAAATCGGGACCGGCAAAACCACCCTGTGCCGCGTCTTGCTCGAACGGCTGCCGGACGGAGTAGAGGTCGCGTTTATCCTGAATCCGAGACTCACGGACATCGATCTCCTGGCCACGATCTGCGATGAGTTTGGGATTGAATATTCACGAGAAACCGCCACTCAAAAGTTCCTCGTCGACGCGCTTTATCGCCATGCATTGGAGGCGCACGCGCAGGGACGGCGGACCGTGCTGATCATCGATGAAGCTCAAAACCTGAGCCCGCAAGTCCTCGAGCAGGTGCGGTTGCTCACCAACCTCGAAACCACGAGGAAGAAGCTTCTGCAGATCATCTTGATCGGCCAACCGGAACTGATCGAGATCCTCGCGCGCAGCGATCTGCGGCAGCTCGCTCAACGCATCTCGGCCCGCTATCATTTGCTGCCGTTTTCAAGACAGGAGACCTCGGATTACATCGCCCATCGCCTGGCGATCGCGGGCGGTGGCGGACAGGTATTCAAACGTCGCGCGCGCCGTCTCATTCACCGGGCTGCGCAAGGGTTGCCGCGCCTTATCAATGTCTACTGCGATCGCGCCTTGCTCGGGGCCTTCGTGCGCGATCAGGACAGCGTCACCGCGGGAACGGCGCGTAAGGCCGTGGCCGAGGTCAAGGGCGCCGCGATCAAGATCAAGCGCGGGCGGTGGCTGGCCGCCGCGGTGGCGCTTGCAAGTGCGGGCAGCGCCGCTTGGTGGTTTATTCCGGCGCTTGGCCCCGGCTGGAAGTCGCCGGTTTCCGAATACCGTGGTGAAGGTCCCACCAGCGCGGCGAGCAAACCCGCCGACACGGATAGCATCGTCGGCCGCCCGCATCGGAAGAAAATCGGCGCGGAAGAAACAGTAGCGAGTCGCGCGAAAGGTGAAAGTGCCTCACGGGGCGGGCTGTCCGAAAGGTTGCTCCCGCGGCTCAGCGAACCCGGTATTCGCGCCGATCGTGATACCGCCCTGGCGAGCATGCTGCTGTTATGGGGGGTGGGCGGCGGTTCCGGCGTCACGCAAGCACCATGCGCGTTCGCGCCGAAACACGGGCTCCAGTGCTTGTCCCGATGGGGTGGGTGGGATAGCCTGCGCGGATTCGACTTGCCCGCCGTGATAGGCCTGTACTTGAAGACGGGCGAGGCGCGGTTCGTGACGGTCACCGGGTTAAACGGAGATCGGGTCACCTTGGCCATAGACCGGAAGACCGGAACCTATCCGCGCGCGGACATCGAACCGTTGTGGAATGGTCATTTTACGGTCGTGTGGCGGCCCCCGGAACGCGTTAATCGACTCATCTCGGCCGGCGTCGAAGACGCCGGTGTGCTATGGCTCCGGGAACGCTTGGATCAACTCGATGGCAGGAAAGTGCAGGTAGCCAAACCGAACCTTTACGACGAGGCGCTCCGGGAACGCGTGATCGCGTTTCAGCATCGCCACGCCCTGGCGCCCGATGGCATGATCGGGCCGGAAACGCTTTTATACCTAGTTACGGCTGTGCCCACGGCCGGGACCCCTTCGCTCACGACTCCTAAATCCTAACCTATGTCGTTCATCCTCGAAGCGTTAAAGAAAGTCGAGCGCGAACGCGCGGCGCGGGAGACGCAGACCTTGCATTCTATTGCCTTGGAAGAAAAAACGCCGCGCCGGAGCCGGTGGCCCTGGGTGATCTCCGGTGCCTTGGTGCTCAACGCGGCCGTCGCCGGGGCACTCTTATGGCGGCACGAAATTTGGGATAGTGGGTTGAGGACCGATGACATCGCGGCTAACGCTGTGCTGGGATCGGTCGAGCCGCCCGAACCGGCGCGCACCGCGCCTGAGATGAACACAACCGATACGCATGCCCGTTCAACCCCAAAGGAGCAGGGAGCTAAGGCCCTACCGGTAGCGCCGCCAAGTGCCGTTGAGCCTCGGCCTCCCCAGCCTGCCGCCGCCGCACCTAACGCGGAGACCACCTCCCCACTGCAGCAACAGGCGCCGCGCGATGCACCGGCAGGGAAACAGCAACTCGAAATGCGCGAGACCCTTAAACCGCCGCAGCCATCACCGTTCAAACCGCCCGAGACGAAGCTTTTAGAGAAGCAAAAAATCGCCAAGCCGCTGCCTGCGGCCATACTAAAACCACTAGAACAAAAACTAGCGCCGCCGCCGGAAGATCCAAGGCTCGATGAAATACCGTCCTATGCCGAGATGCCGGCTGCGGTGCAGGCGGCGGTGCCCGATCTCAAGGTCAGCCTAATGGCCTACGCTCCGAGTCCAGCGGAACGATTGGTCTACATCAAGAACCGCCGCTACGTGGAGGGCGATGTCATCGAAGGCAAACTCAAAGTCGAGACCATCACGCGTAAAGGCGTCGTACTGAGTTACGAGGGAGCCCGATTTCTGCTGCCGCCTTGAACTCGCATACGCCGAGCGCGCCGTTACCGGCTGAGATATTGCCAGTCGCCTATCGGTACAGCGCGAGCGCTCGTTTTTTCACTCGATAGCGCATAACCGCCATCGGTGGTCAAGCTTATGGCAATCCACTATATCAAGACGGTCTACGATCCGCCCGAGTCAGAAGACGGTTGCCGGTTGATCATCATGCGGCGTTATCCGCGCGGCATCGCGAAATCGCGCGCGCACGCCTGGGTGCCGCAGCTCGCGCCCACGCTACCGCTCGTGCATTGGTACCACGACAATAAGCGCGCCATCGAAGCACAGTGGCAGTCGTGCGACCCCGTGCGCTTTGAACGGGAAATCGCGAAATTCTGGAAGACCTATAGCCGTCGGTATCTGAGTGAGATGCGCAGCCAGCGAAGCCTGATCGAATTTCTAGCCTCGCTGCAGCGCGATTTCGACGTGACGCTCACCTTATTGTGCGCTTGTCCCGACCATCGGATTTGCCATCGGAGTCTCCTCGCGCGGCTCATTCACGACGCGCCTCCTCGGTAGACTAGCGCTCCAGCGCTAACGCGTGATTAAAACAAGCCGCTGAGATCGACCGGACAGTCGGGCAAAGCCTCTAGCTTGCGTACGGCCGGGTTGGCGAGCGTCTGAGTTTCTTGATAACCGGTGCTGGTGGCATCGGTGAATACGTGCACGCATTTGTTCTCGAGCTCCACAATCCAGGCCTCGGGTATGCCCTGCCGGGCATAAAGCGGAAGCTTAACGTCGCGATCGTAGGCCAAGGAGGTATCGGCGACTTCGATGATCAGCAGTACGTCGGCGGGATGCGGGTGGGCGGATGCGTAAAAATCCCTTCGAGGCCGAAGTAAACAGATATCGGGTTCTGGTTCGGAGTGATCGTTCAAGACCACCGGATTTTGTACCCAGATGATCGCTTGGTCCCCCGCGCTACGTTCAAGAAGCTTCTGTAAGCGGGCGACGCAAGCGGCGTGTTGACTTCCAATGGGCGCCATCTCGATGATTTCTCCCTCGATAAGTTCGACCCGATCTCCTTCGGCGAAGATGCCCGCCTCGCCCATGCGGTGGTAATCACCCGCCGTGAGACGATAACGGTGCGGCGATTGAGCGCTGGTTAACACAATGGCTAATCCGGTAACAGAGTATCTTTCAGTAGCATACCGCTCGGGTACCGTCCGGGCAACCGGACGCCCGGACGATCCCCGCTCACCCGCACTTCGACTCCCCGCAGTTCAGGCACGTCAAACAGCCGTCCATCTGTACCATGGCTTTGGTATGGCACTTCGCACACAGCTCGGCGCCGCCGGGAAATTCATCCGCAGCGGATGGTCCACTCAGTTGTTGCGAGCGCTGATACTCGGCGCGCTTCTCGTCGATGAGTTTTTTCTGATGCGCATCGGGCTTGTTGTCCTTGATCAAGCCGATCATGCGGAGGTGGCTTTCGAGCACGTCCCCGATCTCGGCGACTAGCGAGGGCATGAAACGCCCGCCTTTCTTGAAATAACCCCCCTTGGGGTCGAACACCGAACGCAGTTCCTCGACCAGGAAGGTGACATCTCCGCCCTTGCGGAAGACGGCGGATACGATGCGCGTGAGCGCGACGATCCACTGGAAATGATCCATGTTCTTGGAGTTGATGAAAAGCTCGAAGGGGCGCCTCAGCTCGTGCGCCGTGCCTTCGTTGAGCACGATATCGTTGATGGTCACATAGAGCGCGTGCTCGGAGAGCGGGGTCTTGATCTTGTAGGTCGAGCCCAGCAGCATCTCGGGGCGCTCAACCTTCTCGTGCATCTGTATCACATTATCCTGCGGCTCTTCGGTGGCTGGCGTCTCGGGCTTGACGACACTGTATTTGACAATGCGATGGTCGAGTTTTTTGGTCATGGCCTGTTATCCTCGCTCGCTAGAATTTACCGTAGTAGCCTTCTTTGAGGGCGTCAAAGAGGTTGGCGGCCGTGTGGATCTCACCGTCGTACTCGATGTCCTCATTGCCTTTGGCT
>JBOIDM010000027.1:0-7721 GCA_050740575.1 Gammaproteobacteria bacterium | reverse complement strand
CCGCCCTGGTTCTCGAGCCGCACGAAGGAGCGCCCGAGCTCCACCGTGGGGCCGACGCGGTCGAAGAAGGCGGGCTCATAGTCGAAGAGGGTCTCGGTATAGAGCGCGCATCCCTCGGAGCGGAGCGCCTCGACGTCGGCCAGTCGGTAGGCGCCGGTGATGGTGTGGGTGTAGGCGTCCCAGACGAAGAGATGCTCGTAGAAGAGGTCGAATGCGTCCAGATCGGTCACCCGGCCTGTGCCTTCGCCGACCTGGCGGAAGGTGCGCTCGCGCAAGGCACCGATCTCGCGGAGAATGCGGGGGGTGGTGACCCCCTGGGCGCAGAACACCGTGAATCGATCCTGCGTGAGCAGGCGTGCGGCGGAAAGGAGAAGCGCGAGGTCGCGCCCGAGGTCGGGAGCGGGGGTGCCAGCGTCGACCTCGTCGTACATCACCAGGGCCGCCGGGAGCGGGGTGGCTCCCGGCCGCACCGCTGAGCAACGCATAGGATTTTTGAACGCCCTTTGTCTTCTTCAGGCGAGCCTACAGCGCGTCGCCCCTTTCGCGCGTGAGTCATTGAGTTGCGCGTGCCGCACAAAAGGATCTCCCTTTCCGCCGACACGGTATGAAACAAGTGTGTTTTTTGCGTGACGATTACATGAAGATTGCGTTACATTATGGTTCGCCAGCCATCAGGCCGCTGTGACGGTTGGGAGCTTGTCAGGTTGCTCCGCAGAGCACAGGTACCGTTTGTCATCGATCTTTCATAAAAGAATTGTATTAAAGCGCCTTCGGTTATTTTTTTAACGCGCAGATGGGTAAGTTTATGAACAGCTTTCTTCGGGCTCTCGAAACGCAGCGGTGGGACGATCACCGCTATTACCACCACAGCCGCATCAACCAGTCGCTGCATTTATTGAGCGCGGTGAGTTTTTTATGCGCCTACGTGCTGCTGTTTACCGATCCGGCCGCTGCCGCGCTGGTTGGTTGGCTGGTTGCCATGGTCAGCCGGCAGGTCGGACACTTCTTCTTCGAGCCCAAGGGCTACGATGAAGTCAATCACGCAACGCATGAACACAAGGAGGCGATCAAGGTGGGTTACAACCTCAAGCGCAAGGTCGTACTGCTGGGGATCTGGGCCCTCTCACCGCTGGCGCTTTACCTTGATCCGACACTTTTGGGGATCTTCGAGCCCCACGCGGGATCCGCCGACTTCGTGCACCGCGTGGCGGTGCTCTGGATCGCAATAGGCGTCGGCGGTCTGCTGTTCCGGACGGTGCACCTGTTTTTTCTCCAGGGCGTGCAGACCGGGCTGGTGTGGCTGATGAAGATCCTCACGGATCCCTTCCATGACATCAAGCTTTATTATACGGCCCCGCTGTACCTGTTGCGCGGCGAACTGATCGATCCGGGCCCGGCGAAGCGGCACGCCTGAAGTTGCGGATCGCGGTTGCCCCTGTGCGTTGCGGCGGGGCGGAAACGGGCGGCGAGACCGTCAGAAGAGGTGAGCGATCATCTCCCGCAGAATACGGCGCTTGATCGATTTATTCGTCAACGCGGCGTCCGACCACCACCAGCCTTCTTGGCGCATCGCCCGGGCGGCTGCCAGGAATCGATCCGCGACGGCCTCGAAATCGGCGTCGGTATAGTTGAGGCTGAAAATGAGGCGGCCGGTACCGACCCAACTCAGGGCCAGGCCCTCAGCGCAAAGGTAGTACTGGAGCATCCAGTTGTAGCGCGACGGCTGCGTGTAGCAGACCGTCCAGATGGAGGACAGGCTCGCCACCTGCACCGGCAGACCTTCCTCGCGCAAGCGTCGGTTGAGTTGCCCCGCCCGGCCGTTCCAAACCTCATCGAGGCCGCGGTACAGCGCGCGAACCCCCGGGGTTTCGAGCCGCTGCAGGAACTCGTGCATGGTTCCCATGACGTAGGGATGCGAGTTGAAGGTGCCGCGAGCGAAGCAAATATCCGCCGGACGATCCTCGCGGAAGCGCTTCATCAAGTCCCTGCGCCCGCAGACCGCACCAATCGGCAAGCCGCCGCCGAGCGTCTTGCCGTAGGTGACCATGTCGGCCCGGACACCGAAGTAGTCCTGGGCCCCGCCCGGCGCAAGCCGAAAGCCGGTAAAGACTTCGTCGAAGATGAGCACGATCTTGCGCTCGGTGCAGACGGCGCGCAGCCGCCTCAGCCATTCGGTGTAAGCTTCCCGATCGAAGCACGCGCTGCGTGTGCTGTCGATCAGCGCGGAGTCACCCGGCGCGCTCACGTTCGGATGCAGCGCCTGAAGCGGATTCACGATAACGCAAGCGATATCGCGGCGCACGCTCAACACTCGAAGCGCAGCGTCGTCCAGGTCTTTCAAGGTATAAGTTTCGCGCGCCGGCACGGGGTTGCCGACGCCCGGCTGGACATCTCCCCACCATCCGTGGTACGCCCCGCAGAAGCGCACCAAGTGCGAGCGCCGCGTGTGGTAGCGCGCAAGCCTCACCGCCTGCATGACCGCCTCCGTGCCGGACATGTGGAACGACACCTCGTCGAGGCCGGCGATCTCCTTAAGCCGCCACACGTTGTAAGCAATGACGGGGTGATAGGCACCGAGCACCGGTCCGAGCTCGCGCACGCGCTCGCTGCCTGCCTCCATGCACTCCTTGTAGAACTCGTAGCCGAAGACATTCACGCCATAGGAGCCGGTCAGATCGTAGCAGCGGTTGCCGTCGAGATCGGTGAGGCTGACTCCGGTGGACGCGCGAACAAAGGCCCCTGCCTTGAGGTGCCGGCGCACGAAGCGGCTATACGGGAAGGGCACCCGGTAGGTGCCGGTAAACTGCAGATCGGAGATGCTGTCCTCGACCTCGGCGGTGAGTCGGAGCGTTTCCGGGAAGCGCTCCCGATAGAGCTCCGAAAGCCGCATGAAACCGGCGCGGCGACGCGCGGCGACATCTTCCGGCGCATCGTCCGATCGGAAGAACCGCACCTCGTCGTATTCGTAGAACGGGACGAGCGTCGCGATCCGGCGCGCGATACGGGAATGGCCCGACAACGACCGGTGCTTCGCCTTGGAAAGCGCGAGGCGCATCTTCAATTGCGGAAGCGATGCGATCAATACGCCGCCGCTGAGCGCGTACAAAAGCCATGTTGCGTCCACGAATCTCGAAACCCTAACTGAGCGACTTTACAATTCCATGACCGTGCGATCCGTGATTTCCGGGTTCTTTCGACAGGAGGACCTCAATTTTCTCCTGACGAACCGCATTCCGCGGCGTCTGCTCACCCAGATCATGGGCTGGTTCAGTCAGATCGAGCACCCGCTCGTACGCGATCTGTCGATCGCCCTTTGGCGACTCTTCGCCGACCTCGACCTGGAGGAAGCCAAGAAGACGCGGTTCCGGAGCCTGCACGATTGCTTTACCAGGGAGCTCAAGGACGGGGCGCGGCCGGTCGACCCGGAACCCGCCGTGCTCGTGTCCCCCTGTGACGCTATTGTCGGCGCCTCGGGCCGTATCGAGGGCACCACGCTCATCCAGGCCAAAGGCTTCCCGTACACGCTGTGCGATCTGCTCGGCGATTCGGAGCTGGTGCGCGTCTACCGCGACGGCTGCTATGTCACGCTGCGGATCACCTCGAGCATGTACCACCGGTTCCACGCCCCGCATGACTGTCGAGTCAAGCGGGTCGCCTACATGTCCGGAGACACGTGGAACGTCAACCCGATCGCACTCAAGCGTGTTGAAAAGCTTTTCTGCAAAAACGAGCGGGCAATACTCGAGACTCGGCTGGAGGCGACTGGGCATACGGTCACTTTGGTGGCGGTCGCGGCGGTGCTCGTCGCCAGCATCCGGCTGCACTTTCTCGACATCCTGCTGCATCTCGAACATCGCGGGCCGAACGTCATTCCCTGCGATGCGGCGTTCCGCAAGGGCGAGGAAATGGGCTGGTTTCAACACGGATCGACCATCATCGTCTTCGCGCCCGAGGGCTTCACGCTGTGCGGGAACGTGAGAGAAGGGACCGTCATCCGTACCGGACAGCCACTGCTGCGGTTGCCGGACCAGGACTAGCGCGCGTGCCGGTGACGTCGGTCACGAGCCATCTATTTTACTTTGCCTTCGGACGGGCTAGCATTGCCGTGGGCATCATATAAATACAAAACATTCTGGCCTAATCAATCGCATCGAGACGGGCCCCAAGTGCCTCGCAAGCGGGGCTCGATTCCCGCGCTTGCGCGGCGCTTATTACCGATCACGTTAGGTGTCTTGGAGAACTGAATGATCAACAACCTCGCAGATATAAGAGTTGGGCTTGCGCTAGTAATGCTAGGCTTGCTCTTCGGTATTGGTCTTGGCGTAGCCTTTGGGCTCAATGAGGAATATTTTGAAACGTATGTGGCTCAAGGGATCGCTGCGCACCCCACTATTCACGATGCGAACAGCCCTGAAAAGATATGGCGATATGCACAACGAGCGCATTTTCACGCCACAGGAATAGCCGCATTCTCCATCGGCTTATTGCTGCTCGTAACAGTGTCCAGCCTCAAGCACCGATTGAAGGCGATCACAGCAGTATTGATCGGCCTTGGCGGCCTTTATCCGCTCGCTTGGCTTACGATGTTTATTGTTGCGCCGTCTATAGGCAGAGCCGCGGCACATGCACACCCGATGACAGAGCTCCTTACCTATATTGGTGTAGGTGGGCTGCTGCTTGGTATAGCTATCTTGCTTGCCAACCTTTTTCTTGGATTGTTCGCTGGGCCAAGCGAACCCTAACAGTTCACTCTGTCAAGGGGAGTGCGTGATTGAGGGCGAAGCCAGCAGGCGGCCAAACAGCTTCAAGCATCAGTCGCTTTAGCTATGCTTCCAATAACCCCAGTCGCTGGACCGCCACCGGCGCGGCAACAGCCCAAGGTACAGCAAGATACAGCGCGTAATCGAATGCACCGTCTTGCGCAGAGCGCCGCGCTTGAGCCGCCGGTGGTCAGAGGCAAAGACCGCCAGTGCGGAATCGAAGGTGACCCGAAAGCCCCCGCGCTTGATACGCCACATCAGTTCGGAGTCTTCGTTCACGACCAAGGCGGTGTCAAATCCGCCCACCGCTTGCAGGACATCACGGCGACAACACAGATTGGAACCGCTCGCGGCCGGGATCCCAAGGCGATCTGACAAGCCTTGAGCGCGGGAAAACCACGCGTAGTAGCTCTTATAATCACCTAGGGACAGCTTGGGGCCATAAACGGCATCGCTCAATCGCTGTTGCGCTAACCGGTCGAAAAAACCCGGTGCGAAGGTGACATCCGCATCAGTGAACATCAGCCACGGTGTTTTGGCCGCCTCCGTGCCGGCATTGCGTGCCTCGGCGATAGTGCCGGGGTAACGCAACACAATGGTATTATTTGGACGGATCTCGGTTATGCATCGCGGGGTATCGTCACTGCTGGCGTCGACCACGATAAGACCGATATCGGGAGGTATCGATCCAAGGAACGCCGGGATGTTGCGCATCTCGTTACGCGTCGGGACGATGATGGTGATATCGTCAGCTCGCATAGTCGGCGACGTATTGGGGTAGTGTTCCGCGGATATCTAGCGGCGGGCCGTATTTCTCCACCGTTGTTAAGCCTATGGAGCCCACAGAACACGCGTAGAAAGTGCCCCACCCGGTGAGGGTGGGGCCAAGGTTCAGGGAAGCGGTTTGCCGGCCGTCGGGGGAGGGAACTACCAGTAGGCCTGGGCGCGGAGCATGAAGGCATCGGGCTCGGCCCCGTCGAAATCGCCGCCCTCGATATCCAGGACCTTCACGTAGTTGGCCATGAATTTGTAGTTGGGGGTCGGGTACCAGTTGACTCCGAAGGTGAAGTTATCCTCTTCGCCACCGTCGACTGTTTCGTCGCTCAGGTCGAGGGTGCTGTAGCGCGCCAGAAGCTCCCAGGCCCCGTAGCCCCCCTTGCCGACTATGCCCTTCGGTTTCGGATTCTTAAACCTCCCTTCCTGATAATCATAGCCGCGGGATTCTCCCGTGAGGATCCAGCTACCAAAGATGTACCAGCCATTGAAAGCGAGATCCGGGTCGACATCGGTCCCCGAGGTGGTGGCCCACAGGTACTCGCCCTGGAGCGAGAAGGGCCCATAGACCCCGGCGGCCTCGGCCCCGAAACGGTTCACGTCGTCGGTAGCGAGGTTGCCCGTGTCGACCAGGCGGTCGGCGCCGACCCGCATCTCGGGCCGCTGGCGGAACCGTACCTCGTCGTTATCGTCGGGGTTGAGCCAGGAGCCGGCAAAGCCGAGGTGCACGGCGCGATTCTCCGTATGGACGGGCGACAAGGTGAGGCGCCCGACAAAGGTGATGGGATCGGACTCGCTGTCGTCGTCACCGGTGGTTTCCGCGGCGTTGGGGCCAAAGATCCCCGCCGCGGCCGTCCAGAGATCGTTGCCATAAGTGTGTACCCCCACGCCGAGCCGGCGCCCGTCGGACCCACCGCCGATATCGTTGAACGTCCGGGAGGGCAAGGCCCGCTCCATGAAAGTGATGTCATTGGAGCTCGTGAGGTTCTCGAGCCCGAGGGGCTCTTTGTACTGGCCCACGGTGATAGAAAGGGGCCAACCCGCCGTGTAGAGATAGCGGAGATAGGCATCCCGTATACCTTCATCGACGTCAGTGTCGTTGCCCGCAAAGTCGTACTCGAACTTGAGCTGCCAGTTGCGATACAAGGTCGCCTCCACGGCCAAGCGGGCGCGCCGGATGTCGACACCGCTGGCGAGGGTTGTGGTGTCGCCGGACCCGGTATCGTTGCTGTAGAAACCCGCATCCGTATGGAGACGCCCGCCGATTCTCCACTTGAAGGCCCCATCGGGGGTTGAGATTTCCAGCTTCTCTTTGGTCTCGACCTTGGGCAGGGTCTGGGCAGTCTGCTTGATCTCGGCCTGACCGGCTGTGTTTTGTTCGTCATCGGCTTTCGCGGCGCCGGACAATTGCTCATAGGCTTCCGGCGTGATAGTGCCTTGCTCCTTTAATACCTTAAGCAGATCGAGCATGGCATCGTTGGCCGCATCAGCACGAGGCACGCACAATAGAGCGCTTGCCGCGAGCGTCAGCCCCGACAATGCAACAAACCGTCTATTCATTGGTATTCCTCCCGATGGTCTTGGATTTTTTAGCCTTTTGCAGCCGCGAACTCGGGGAATCGTAGGGGTTCAATATTTCTAATCAGTGACGGGATGATGACGATTGTGTGACAATCCCCTGCTCACACGACGAGGGGCAAATCGCAAGCGCAGGATCGCGTTTCTCCGGTTTCGGAGCGGTGTGCGAATGAGCGGTCACACTTCTGTAACACGATTGACTTTTAATTAAGCGCATACCTTCGCAGTCTTGCCGCAGGTACTTTAGCGATGGGGTTTTTAACGGGGAGCAGCGCGGCTTTGGTCAAGGGCGGGTATAGGCCCGCCCGCGAAGTATATTAATTTACGCGGCAATCTTTTACAGCAATGCCTATGATGGAAAAGATCTTGATCGTTGATGATGAGCCGGCGCTCCGGCAGATGCTCGGACTGGCGCTCTTGGGAGCCGGCTTCGAGTGTATTGAAGTCGCGGATGCTGAAAAGGCACAAACCGCGATCGCTGCCGGCGTACCCGATCTCGTATTATTGGACTGGATGCTCCCGGGGGTGAGCGGCGTTGACCTCGCGCGGCGCCTCAAACGCGATGCACGCACCCGCACCATCCCCATCATCATGCTCACGGCGCGCGGA
>JBOIDM010000026.1:0-17310 GCA_050740575.1 Gammaproteobacteria bacterium | reverse complement strand
CCGTGTGGCGGGAGAAGGAGGACCTCTTGAAAAGCGTCCCCGGCATTGGCCCGGTCAACACCCGGACCCTGATGGCCAGTCTGCCGGAACTCGGAACGCTGAACCGCCACGGCATCAGTGCCTTGGTCGGCGTGTGTCCGTTTAATTGCGACAGCGGTACCCTGCGCGGCAAACGCCGTATTTGGGGCGGGCGCGCCACAGTACGCTCGGTCCTGTACATGGCGACGATGACGGCCACACGCTGCAACGCGGTCATTCGTGCCTTCTACCAGCGCCTCGTTCATGCCGGCAAGCCGAAGAAAGTGGCCTTGGTGGCTTGCATGCGCAAGCTCTTGACCATCCTGAACGCGATGCTGCGTGACCATAAGCCTTGGAATGAATCACTCGTCAAAACAGCTTGACATCAAACACAGTTGCTTCTCCCTGAGGGAGAAGGGACTTGCAGATTTGTCGCAGTCATTCTGTATAACATTGGCTGAGTGAGAATCTACGCTTTTCGGAGACTACGCTCCGAAAAATGGCCCCTGTCGAGGCAGGTCGTGGCACCGCAACTATCGACAATTTCTTGTAGATGTTGTTTCAGCAAGCGCCTATAGAAACGGTCCGACCGAAGACCGTATTGAATCAATGCATGTTGCCATAGCGAGTGTTTTATTGATCGTGAACTAACCGCTCTGAAAAGAGAATCTGCCGTACGCGCGACTGCTACGTTTGGAGAGGCAATCTTATTTTTTGAAAGACTCGGCATTCGGTTCGGTATGAGCTGAAGAGGTTTCGGATGCATTGGAGATCGGTGTGCGAACGCCGTTTGCCCTTAGATCCCCCTGGGGTTGTTTGGCTCGCGTTTCGTCTTTTGGGATGCGGCGGTCTCCGGGGACGTTTTCACTTAGCATTACCATGTGCTCATCGCACAGGTTTAGGGAGCTTTTCGCGAGATGCTCGTAAACCGCTCGATAATTTACCGTTAAGCTATTAAAAAGATCGGCGGCCTTAGAAAAATGATCAGTCACCTTCTGGTGGTATTCATCGGAGTCCGATTGCGACTTTTCAAGGGCTATCCTTGTCTGATCGAACTCCGTCCGCGTCTTATCCAGATCGGCTCGCATTCGTTCGATTTCTGCTTTGAGCGCTTTTATGCGTTTTGCCCCGGTTGAGAAAAAACGGCCGACCACGGTACCGAATACGAACATGATCGGCATCGTCACCCAGAGCCACAATCTAAGATCTTCCATTTAACATCTCCTTGATGTGATTAACGACTACGGCCGGACATATGCAGGTACCGAATGTATATCGAGTATACGTCTCATTAGCCATGCGGCGACAAGCGGACCTGAATGATTGTATGTAAGCCCGGATAAGTGCATTTGTAGAATGGCAACAATTGCCTGTATTGGAAAAAAATATCTCGTTGAGGTTATGCAAACCTCGTTTTAAAAAACAGTGAATTGTGTTGTCACTACAACTCGTCTGCGTGAGTCAGGTTGCGAGCATCTTAATGCATACTCCGAACGGTGGCGATGTCGGGTAAATCACTGAAGCAATATTTAGGACATTCCTGGCGAGTTGTATGACGTATGGAGATCGAGAAGTTCGTTGAGGCACGACGCCAAAGCTCGCCAGTGAACCGACTAGGACGAGGGTACAGGGTCGGAAAACGATGTGCGCGACGCGCGCTTGAGGACCTCGATCCACTATTGCCCACGATTTTTAGCGACAAACTGTACTCTGTCGAGCAGGAATGGTTTGACGGCGGCGAGCAAGATTTGGCGGTCTTTGGCGTTGATGGATTTTTCACTTCGTTGTTTGATAGGTTGCAGTTTAAAAACAACCTAAGGCTCACGAAGGCAGCTCCCAGCTACCTACCTCGGTGGATGCGCCCTTTTCTCTTGAATACACTCGTTATCCTCCGTGGAATCCGCCGTAGCGTTCGTAGTTGAGCCGCTTACCAGACTCGAGTACCCTTTTTCGCTACGACCCGAAGCGCTCGCTTTAATAAACGGCATTTTCTTAAACATGGCAACCGTGAGCTTCCGGAGTTTGTCTCTTATCGGATTGATTACACTGATGTTTCCAGTTCACGGGTATACTTTAAACCTGACCCCGGATTGGTTTCGGTCGGAACGCGAGGCGCCTCGTTACTTTTCAGGCGATTTCATGGGAAATAGCTTTCAAGGACGCGATCCCACATGCGCGATACGGTTCTAATCACGGGGTGTAATAGGGGTCTTGGCCTGGAATTCGTGCGCCAATACGCTCAAGCCGGTTGGCGCGTATTCGCGACCTGCCGTAATCCTGAACAAGCCATGGCCCTTAATCTCATCGCTTCGGCGTCGCAAGAACGCATTACTGTTCACCGCTTGGATATTACGAACCGAAAACAAATCAACGACGTCGTGTCCGCAATCGGCGAGACGCCGATCGATTTATTGCTCAATAACGCCGGTATCGACGGGCAGAGAAATTCGCAATTTGGTGCGACGGACGAAGCGCGGTGGCTGGAAGCCTTCCGGGTAAATTCGATAGCTCAATTGAAAATAATGGAGGCATTTATCGGCTCAATCGCGCGCGGCAAGAAGCGAATGATCGTTTGCGTAGGTAGTAAGATGGCGAGCATGTCTGAGAACAGTAGCGGCGGCAGTTATGTGTACCGTTCTACCAAGGCGGCGCTCAACGCTATTGTTCGTAGCGCAGCGATCGATTTACGGTCAAAAGATATCGCCGTCGTGGTGGTGCATCCCGGTTGGGTCAGGACCGATATGGGCGGCCTTAACGCCCAGATCGACGCAGCGGACAGCGTCCGCCGATTACGCGTGCTAGTCGATAAGATCACGCTCGCCGACAGCGGTAAATTCTTAAATATGGACGGCACACTCATCACCTGGTAATTGGCTCTACGGCGATGGCTGGGACCCTCGCTGGCTCGAGCGCGGTACGTACTCGATAGGCGAACCCGGTTCCGTCGCCAAGTGGTCGCTGCTATTGACCGATACACTTTCGCGATCTAAAGCCCGCGGGTAAGGAGTGCAGTTATTGTTGCGTGCTCTAATCAACACCCAATACCCAAAGACGTTAGCGCGGCTTTTATCAATCACATCGAGATTGGTCTCTTGGATAAATGTATCCAACGACAGGTCTGTTCTGAAGCCAAGAAGGCGCGATAAGGGGGCGAGAAATCGTTCAATACCGCCCAGCACTCGATTTCGGCTTTTGAAGTGGTTAAGAAAAAACAGTTCGCCACCGGGTTTACAGACTCGGCGCATCTCGTTTACGAGGCGCTCTGGGTGCGGTACGACGGAGGCCACATAAATCGCGGCCACCTTGTCGAAGGTATGGTCGTTAAAATGCGTCTGTTCCGCATCCATCACGCTCAGAGCGACCACGTGATCGAGGCCAAGACGTTCCTTGCGAGCGCGGGCTCGCTCAAGCATTTCCGAGGATACATCAATTCCCGTGATCTGGACGTCCTGTGGGTACAAAGCGAGCGTGAGCCCGGTGCCAACACCGACTTCTAGAATCCGATCCCCAGGATTGCACCCCATCTTCCTGATCGCAGTGTGACGCCCCTTCTGCATGACCGGACCAAAATAGACATCGTAGAAGCCCGCGTAGCGCCGATAGGCGTTGCGTACCGCGTCGAGATCCATGTGGGCATGCCCGTTTTGCCGCGATTTCTTTCCGCCCAACGCCGATTTTATGTTTTTTTTCATGACGACCTCGTTATTCTCGTGCCGTGGGCTTTCCTGAGTCGACCTCACACGGTCCGCGGTCCGTGGGATTCAACGACTGCTTGGCTAACCTGCAGCGGACAAGATTAAATTTCAACTAATAATGGCGTTGGAACGTATGGATTTCAATGGGTCGTTTACACCAGTTGCTATTTCGCTTTGAAATGGTTTACGCATTAATCGTTACTGTGGGCCACGGTAGTCGCAATCGGGCCTTGGTTCTTTCCGATGCCGCGTATGCAAGTAGAAAAAGAAGATTGGCTGAACAGATGGCTCACGGGTAAGGTATCCGGCATAGTGGCCGATGCTTTGCGTACTTAGAAAAGCGCTCTACCTCAAATGACAAGCTCAAGGGTTAGCATCGGTTGCGCGCTCATTGGAGATTACCAAAATGCGACAAACACTCATGGAATGCCGTTGGCGCAGACTCAGCGCTCAACTTCACCGGGACACAGAGACGGGAATGTTTACTGCCACGTTAATCGCGCCGGTGAATGGGGATAAGAAAGTGCTAATCGGTGCGTATGGGACGAACAACGCGATCTTGGCGTTTAACGCTTATGTCCGGTTCGAACAACAGGCTCTCTTGAGCGTCGCCGCACCTCCGGTCCGCGAACATATTCGTCAATTCCCCGTATCCTAATAATGTTTTTACATAGGATACCTTAGTATCCGTGGCGCCCTAATTCCCGGACACGCGACTAGCTCGCACCCTGACGCTTTAGATCATCCAACAACGCGCCGCGTACGAGATGAAGCGTGCGGCGGTGCTGCCGAGTGCAGCTACGAGCCTTGTGAGAAGTAGCCGAGTACGCCCATCGCGCTGACGAACAATCCAATGTAGCCAGCCATTAATCCCAGTCCGGCAAGCTTTTTCATTTTAAACTCTTGATGTTCCGATTGGTAAATAGCGCGGTGGCCGTAAACGACGGCCATGAGCGGACAGATGAAAGGATTACTAAAACCCACCATCCCAGCGAGAAAGGAGGTAATCGCGAGCTCGGAAGCTGCGGTTATCGGTAACTTGGATTCTTTCCCGAGCCGCATCCAGCGGAACCATGATTTCGCCAGCAGCAACACGAGGATTGGCCACATCAATATCAAGTCGACGCGCCGGCCGTAATTGGGCATGCTTAGTTTGATCGCCCATTCATAGAGTAAATAAGCGGTGATGGGTATGACGGGGTAGTAAAGCACCCATGACGCCTTGTTCTTTACCTCTACGCGCACTAATACCGGAATGCACAGTAACACGATAGCTATCCCTAGCGCTTGAATCTCAGCTTCAGTGAGCGGCATCGTTACAATCTCTACTCGAAAACGATGCGTGAACAATAGCAACCTGGGGAGTCCTCAGCAAGCACGGCGCGCATATTCGCAGAACGTATACCGGTCACCGGTGTCTATTCAGGGCTACGGCGTGCAAGTATACTTTCGTTCAAGGAGTAGTCGAGCATGAAAACGACCAAACATGTCTTTTCGAGTGGATTTGCGCTTGCAATTGCCGTATTGCCGATGGCAACCCTGGCTGCGGAGATCACGGTATACAAGAGCGCGAAGTGTGGGTGCTGCAAGGAATGGGTCGAGCACATGCGGCAAAACGGCTTTGAGGTTACGGCTCTTGATGTGGGAAACTTAGACGAGATTAAAAGAAAGCATGCGGTGCCTGGACACCTCGCTTCCTGTCACACGTCCATCGTCGGAGGCTATGTCGTCGAGGGACACGTACCGGCGGATGCGGTCAAACGCTTACTGTCGGAACGCCCCAAGGTTACGGGGATCGCCGTACCAGGCATGCCCATGGGATCTCCCGGCATGGAAGGGGACCGAAAAGATTCCTATGAAATCATGTCGTTTGATCCCGGGGGTGAGGCCAAAGTGTACGAACGGCGCTAGCTCGGAGTTCGCACTGTTTCCCGCGTATACGTTAAGGGAGAAGCACGACGGAGGGGATTTTGATCTATCCATGCGTATCCGTTGTTACGAGTGGCGCAGGCAGTGGACGGTTATCTCCGGCGGGCAGTTAATTCTTACCTCCACGATGGATGAACCCGCGCCCGCTGAGGTATAACCTTGGAGATCGTTATAGCGCCAGGGCCCACGGGCCATCCGGCGGGGGCATTTAGCGTCATAAATGATCGGCCGTTGTCCGGGCAAACAGATTTGACCTCCATGGGTATGCCCACAGAGCAATAAATTGAAACCCGAGTGTGCCGCTTGCTTGTATATTTCGGGTGAATGCGCAAGCAGGATAGCGACATTGCGAGGATCGATGTCGTCGCAGGCGCGCTCCAGATTATCGGTGCGGTAGTAATGGGGATCATCGACACCGGCTAAATGCAGCACCGCTCCGCCCCGATGGATGGCGATGGATTCATTCAATAGTACGCGAATCCCCAAGTCTTCCATGGCCGGCACCATTTTCAGGGAGTCGTGGTTTCCCAGCACGGCATAAATGGGACCCTTTAGTTGCGAGCGCAACCGCTCTAAGCCCTGTAGTGCCGCTTCGCAGGTTCCGAAGGTCTTATAGCGATAATCGCCGGTCATCACGCAAATATCGTAGTCAATGGCCTGCACGCGCTCCGCCAAAACCTGCGGGAAATCTCCGTGCATATCGATATGCAAATCGCTGAGGTGCAGGATCTTCAATCCTTCAAACGCTTCCGGGAGTCCGGAAATCGGGACCGTGTTATGACGTAGCTCAATGCAACGCGCATTGCGGCGTCCGCGCTCCAGCAGCGACGATAAACGCAGGCCCCCACGGATCAATGAGTGCACGGAATACCAGTTCTCCAGATGGAAGAACTTCAATCCTTGACCGAATACCCTGGCTTCATGGTCTGATTCGATACCGAGGCGCTGACGAAGGTGAATGGGAGCGAGGCGGCCACTGAGCCGCTCGATCAGATCCTGGCCGGAGGGAAGCGTTTTCGCCGAGACTTGCGAAAGGGGCGCACGGGGACGCCGATTCACACGTGAATTCTGTTGGGATATGGCGACAGCGTTTCGCATGTGTCTATAGTAGTTGATACGGTAGCAGTTGATTTTAGACTAACGCAGCAATAGAGGTAGCAAAATTCGTACTCGAATACATGCACGACGGGCCCAAGTGTATTGGGTTCATGGCTGAATCGTCGTTAGTTAGCTCTTTTGCGACGTGGCGGACTTAAACGGAGTTAATGAGTGGCGCAACATCCCGATGCTTGGTCTGCGCGAATGGATGTGTCCAGGCTATTGCGTCGCCTCAAAAGCCAGGATTCGATAACGGACCCATCCCACTTCGCTCACCCATGCGGCATACCGCGTCGCGCACTCCGCGCCTCGATGGCCAATAGTGCCAAGGATTCGCAGAAGAGCCTTGTATGTCGGCAAGGTGTTTTCGGTGATATCTTCATTGTGGATCAGGCGCAAACCGCAGTGATGAGCCAGTAGCCGATATCCCGTCACCGAGCTGGGCGAACAATAATTGAACGATCCGTAAAATCGGCTCATTGCGCGCGCGCGCGCCAAGAGCCAGAGCGCCAAGGGTAGGGCCGCGGGAGCAAAAGGGACAAAATCGGATATGACTAATCTACCGCCCGGCATTAGAACCCGGTGCGCTTCTTTAAGAAAACGTAGGCGGCTGGGGAAATGAAAGATGCACTCAACAGCCGTCACCATCCCGAAACTATGGTCTTTGAAAGGCAAAAAGCAAGCATTGCCCTGCACAAAGCTTAGATTGTTTCCGTTTCGTTCCTCAATGAGTCGGCGCGCGCGCTGTAGTTGCCTGAGCTCGATGTTCAATCCCGTTACGTTGATGCCTCTCAAGCGCTCGTTTAAGAACGCCGCCGTACCCCCGAAGCCGCACCCTACGTCAAGGAGCGGTTGTTGTCGGTCGACTGCGACCACGTTTACCATACGTTCGGTCAAGGCATCCTGGGCTTCAATGAGGCTTTGGATTGAGTCGTCGGCTTCACTGGGCCTATCGTAGTAGCCCCAGTGGACATGACGCGTTCCGAGAGCTTCGACCAAGGGGTCATTGGAAGCCAGGGCAATGCGTTCGAACAGGTATCGAAATAGGGCAGCCGGGCGCGAACGGCGGCACGCGGGGAATTTCGAGCCACGAATGGTCTGAACACGGCTTGGATGTTTTAGGCCGGACGAGGGCCGACACCTCTACAACGGTCTCCAGAATAGATGCTTCGGATCACGGACTATATGAGTAACTCAGAAAATGCGCTTGCGGAAATCCTACTCCATAAACGGGAAGAAGTGGCGGCGCGTAAGGCAAGCCGTCCGTTCGATGAGGTTCGGGCGCGCGCCAGGGATATCGATGCGACACGCGGATTCACCGCGGTGATCCGTGAGCGCATCGCATCCGGACGCCTGGCGGTCATCGCCGAGCTGAAACGGGCATCGCCTAGCCGTGGGATTATACGGGAGGATTTCCAGCCCGCGCCGATCGCATTGAGTTATGCGCATGCTGGCGCGGCGTGCTTGTCGGTGCTGACGGATAGTCGCTTTTTTCAAGGTACCGACCGGCATTTGCAGGAGGCGCGCGAGGCGTGTGCCCTGCCGGTCTTGAGAAAAGACTTCGTCATCGACCCTTATCAGGTGTACGAAGCGAGAGCCCTTGGAGCCGATTGCATTTTGCTGATTGTGGCGGCGTTACACGACTGGCAGTTGCGGGAGCTGTCCGCTTTGGCGTGCGAGATCGGGCTCGATGTCCTTGTTGAGGTTCACGACCGCGAGGAGCTTGAACGGGGGATCATGCTGCGTACGCCCCTCATCGGCATTAACAATCGTGATTTGCACACATTCACGACCGATCTGCAGACGACTATCCGGCTTCTTGTCGATGTTCTGGATGATCGCATCGTCATCACCGAAAGCGGGATCCGCACGCCCGGTGACGTGCGGTTGATGCGGCGCCATGGGGTCAACGCCTTCCTTGTCGGTGAAACCTTCATGGCGGCGCCGGACCCGGGCGAGAAGCTCAAAGAATTATTTCAGACGTTTCAAACTGACGAGTAAACGTTCCCTCGCCTTGTCCTCATGTGTCCTGAATCATTTCGGTATCTGAGGCGTCGGCTTGTTGGCCATAGCTTTTAAAACGCGTCAAGACCTCCGCCATTTCTGTATTCGATAGGATCACCGGGGCACCGATCTGTAACGATAGACAATAGAGCCGGGCAAGAAATTCCACCTCCTGTGCTAAACGCAAAGCGTTGTTCAGATCAATACCCACGATCATCATCCCGTGGTTCGCCATCAGGCAGGCCCGGCGGCCTCTTAAAGCCTCGACCACGCGATCCGAGAGCGCTTGGGTTCCAAAGGCCGCGTACGGTGCGCATGGGATGGTGCGATCGCCTGCCACGGCGACCATGTAGTGAAACGCCGGGATCCCCAGGCGGCAACACGCCAATGCGGTGGCGTAAGGTGAATGTACATGCAGCGAGACCCCGATCTCGGGCCGGGCGACGAAAATGTCGCGGTGGATGCGCCATTCGCTCGAGGGACGCAGGTGCCGACTGCGCACCTCCCCCGTGAGCGTGACTTCGACGATGTGATCGGGCTTGAGATCCGCATAGGGTATTCCGGTCGGCGTGACCAGAAAAGCGTCTGCGGTTCGGGCCGCGAGATTGCCCGCGGTGCCGACGTTTAATCCGCTAGCACTGAGCTCTCGGGCCGTGGCAACAATGGCTTCACAAAGCGGCTGCATGGTCAAGGCCGACCGGTTCTTGGCGGTAGGTGCCCGAGGCGATGTGTTTAAACCCACACATCCGACCCGCATAGACATAGGTCCAGCACCAAATTCTATCATCATGGCCGAAAAACCGGCCGGCCCGTCCCAACGGCGGACGGACTTCGTAGCGCATAAGCAGCGTGCCGTAGACAAACAGTCGGTCGCATGCGGGCATCGTTGTTATGAACGCAGGAACATGGCGTAAGCCGGGTTCTTCGTTTCCTCCGCGTGAACGAGCCCGAGTGCATTCAGAAACGTGTCGAAATCGTTCCGCTCGCGCTTCGGGACCTGGATCCCCACTAACACCCGTCCATAGGCAGCTCCATGATTGCGGTAGTGAAATAGGCTGATGTTCCAGCGATCGCCCAACTCGGTTAAAAAATGCAGCAGCGCCCCGGGGCGTTCCGGGAACTCGAATCGGAACAAGATTTCGTCTGCGATTGGCCCGGCGCGCCCTCCGACCATGTAGCGGATATGAACCTTGGCCATGTCGTTGTTCGAGAGATCGGCCACCGGGTAACCCTTCTCTAGCAGCAAGGCGATCAAGGCGTTTTTTTCCGTGACGCCGTGGCGTAGCTGGATCCCGGCGAACACCTGGGCGTCGCGCAGGTCGGCGTATCGATAGCTGAATTCCGTAATCGATCGGGCGCCGAGCGCGTGGCAAAACGCCCGAAAGCTCCCCGGGTGTTCGGGAATGGTGACCCCAAGGAGCGCCTCGCGCTGTTCCCCGAGCTCCGCGAGCTCGGCGATATGGCGCAGTCGATCGAAGTTAACGTTAGCCCCGCTAAAAATCGCCACGAGGTTGCGTCCACTGAGCTTAGCGCCGGTGACATATTGTTTCAAGCCGGCGAGCGCAAGTGCCCCGGCCGGCTCGGGGATTGAGCGGGTATCTTCAAAGGTGTCCTTGACCGCCGCGCATATCTCGTCGTTAGTGACCAACAGCACTTCATCGACGAACTTCCGTGCGATTCGAAACGGTTCCGCGCCCACCTGGCGGACGGCCGCGCCGTCGGCGAAGATCCCGATGTGCTCCAGTGCGATACGTTCCCCGGCCTTGAGCGCTTCCCGCATGCTGGGGGCTTCGTCGGATTCGACCCCGATGATCTTAATCGCCGGGATCAATTGTTTGACGTACGCGGCGATCCCGGCAATGAGTCCGCCGCCACCGACGGGCACGAAGATCGCGTGAAGATCGCCCGAGTGCTGTTCGAGGATTTCCTTGCCGATAGTTCCTTGGCCGGCGATCACCAAGGGGTGGTCGTAAGGGTGAACGAAGCACAGCCCGCGTTCCTGCTCAAGCCGATGCGCATGCTCGCAAGCATCGTCATAAGTATTTCCGTGCAGCACGATTTCGGCCCCCAGACGCCGTACCGCGGCCACTTTGATCTCGGGTGTAGTTTTTGGCATCACGATGATCGCCCGAAGATCGAGGCGCTGGGCGGCCAAAGCCACCCCTTGGGCATGGTTTCCCGCCGAGGCGGCGATGACACCGCGTTGGCGTTCGGTTGGGTCGAGGTTCGACATCAGGTTGTACGCGCCGCGGAGTTTGTAAGAGAATACCGGTTGGAGGTCTTCGCGCTTCAGCCACACCGTATTATCGAGTCGCCGCGACAACTCGGGCGCGAGGTCGAGCGGTGTCTTCTTAGCAACGTCGTAAACGCGGGCAGTGAGGATAAGCTTCAGATACTCGTCTAACATGAGCATTAAGATACCATCGAACGGCCTGCGCACGTGACTCAGGACGAAAAGAAACGCCGCGCGGCTGAGGCCGCGATCGAGCATATTGAAGCGGGCGCGGTCCTTGGGGTGGGTAGCGGTACGACGGTGAACCACTTCATCGATATACTGGCGGCGCGGGCAAAGCACCGGATTGAGGGGGTCGTTCCCAGCTCTCTGGAGACGGAGGCGCGCCTGAAGGGGCACGGTATCTCGATCGTCGACCTCAACCATACCGGTGGGCTCGCCCTTTATATCGACGGTGCGGACGAGGCCACCCGCCACCTGCAACTGATCAAGGGGGGCGGGGGTGCGCTCACGCGCGAAAAAATCGTCGCTGCCGCGAGTCGGCGATTTCTATGTATCGTCGATGACAGCAAGCTCGTCGATGTCCTCGGCCGCTACCCTCTGCCGATAGAAGTGCTCCCCATGGCCCGGAGCTATGTCGCCCGCGAGCTGGTGAAGCTCGGGGGTCAGCCGCAATGGCGCAGCGGTTATGTCACCGATAACGGCAACATTATCTTGGATGTGCGGAATCTTTCGCTGCTGGACCCCGCCAAGATGGAGTCCGAGATCAATCACATTGCGGGTGTCGTGAGCAACGGGCTCTTCGCGCGCCGCCCCGCAGATCTTCTGATCATTGGGACGGAATTCGGCGTTAAGACGCTAAGCTGAATCATGCCGCGGGTATTGATAACGATCGGGCTGCTGCTGGTCGCGATTGGCCTCCTCTGGCCGTGGTTCACGAAGTTGGGTTTGGGTCGTTTGCCGGGCGATATCGTCATTGAGCGCGGCGGATTCAAGCTCTATTTCCCGCTCGTGACTTGCCTGCTCATCAGTTTAATCGTCTCGGCAATTTTGTGGCTGTTTCGACGCTGATTTGACTTTTCTCGGGGGACCGTGCCGCGGCTAACCCTGGTAGTTCCCGGGCTCCTTGGACCGCACTCGGATCGGTTACGGTTTGATGTCGGTGCTGAGCATCGTTTCCGGGCGATAGCGATCTTGCTCGCGCGCGCGGCGCGGGTGGACGACAGCGTGTGTTACGAGACCCTCCTCTGCCGACTCTTCGGCGTCGAGGAAGAGACGGAGTATGATCTCCCGGTCGCGGCGATCACTCATCTCGCCGATTTCATATCGGAGCACGATGGTGGCTGGATGCGCGCCGATCCGGTACATCTGCAACCCGACCTAGGCAAGCTGCTCCTCTTCGATGGCCGCAGCTTTAGCCTCCGCATGGATGAAGCCCGGCAGCTCGTGAGAGAGCTCAATGCCGCCCTGGTGTCCCACGCGATCGAGATCAAGGTGGGGCGCGATCCCAAGCGCTGGTATGTGCGTCTCGAAGAAGCGGCGGCGTTTAAAACGTGGCCGCCTTCGGCGGTGGCCATGCGGCGCCTAGAGGGTTTTTTGCCGAAAGGCGCAGACGCTATACGGTGGGTGCGGCTCATGAACGAGGTCCAAATGGTGTTGCATGATACCCAGGTCAACCGCGAGCGGGAGGACCGCGGTGAGCCGGCCATCAATAGCCTATGGTTTTGGGGGGCGGGAAGCTTGCCGCCGGTCGCCGCGTTTCCCGGTCGCGCCGTCTGGGGCTCGGATCCCATCGTGACCGGCCTGGCGGTCCTCGGCGGTTGCACGCCCTCGGGTCTGCCCAGAAGTCTTGAAGCGCTTCTGAAGCAGGCCGGGCCTGCGACTGAATGCTTGGTGGTTTTTCCCGAGGAGCCAAGCGTTCAAAATCACCAGGCCTGGCTCGAACGGCTCGATAGAGACTGGTTCCACCCGCTACTCGCGAGACTAAGACTGGGACGCTTGAGGCGGGTCGATCTTTATACCGAAGGCTGTCATTTCGAGATTAGCGTGAAGAGTCTGTGGCGATTATGGCGGCGGCCCGGACCAATAGCACCGTAGACACCTGGCTGCGAAACCAGCGACGGAAGATGCGTGGCGCGCGCGCCGGCCTGGTGGTGAGTCTGGCCGTGCTCGCGGGGTGCGCGGGAAACCTCGCGCAGCGCGAACCGGCCGCGGCGCCCGGCGGTCCACCAGGGATCGTAGCGAACGCCTTGAGCCTGATCGGGGTGGCGTATCGCTACGGCGGTGATTCGCCCGAGGAAGGTTTCGATTGCAGCGGTTTTGTGCGATATGTCTATGCCAGGCATGGGATCGTGCTCCCGCGCGATTCGGCATCGATGGCGGCCGCGTTACCACAGGTCCCCTTAGCGGCCCGTCTACCCGGCGACTTGCTGTTTTTCCAGATGGCCGGCCGCAGGTATAGCCATGTTGGAATCGTTATGGGGCAAGACAAATTCGTGCATGCGCCAAGTACCCGCACCGGCACGGTGCGGGTGTCGGATCTCCGGAGAGACTATTGGCGGCGCCGCCTGGCCGGAATACGGCGGCCGCTCGTTCCCTCATGGTCCAGCGCCTATCGGGCGCGGCTCGGGGGTAGCGGGCCCATGCCAGTCACCGATAAATAATGCTGGAGGCGTCGTCGGCGGATACCGGCAATGAAAATTGCGTTAAAATGAAACTTAATCACGCTAACACTCTGCCCCAACGCGCCTGAACGAGCATTTATGAAGCAAGCACTGCAGCTACGCTTAGGGCAGAGCCTCATCATGACCCCCCAGTTGCAGCAAGCGATTCGCTTATTGCAGCTCTCCACCGCGGAACTGAGCATGGAAATCCAGCAGGCGCTCGAGTCTAACATGATGTTGGAGGCGGTCGAGGATGAGCACGAAGACGGCTACGCGAACTCGACGTCGCCGGAAACCGAAAGTCTCTCGTACGTCGAGACGCCAAAAGCCGCGAGCGAGGTTGAAGATGTAGCCGGCGCCGTGATCTCCCAGGATATTCCCGAGGAGCTTCCGGTCGACAGCGCCTGGGATGATGTCTACGACACGTCGATGCCCCAGGCCGCATCGTGGGACCACGCCGGTTTTGAAATAGAGAATCAGCGCGTCGCGGGCGAATCGTTGAAGGACCATCTGCTGTGGCAAACCAATCTGGCGTCGCTCAGTGATATGGACAAAGCGATTGCCTATGCAATCGCCGATGCGCTGGACAATGATGGTTTCTTAACAGCAAGCCTTGATGAGCTGCGCCAATCCCTCAATCAAGACCAAGTCGGCGTCGACGAAATCGAGGCCGTTCTGCACTGGGTGCAGCGCTTGGATCCCCCGGGAGTTGCGGCGCGCAACCTGCAAGAGTGTTTAGTGATTCAACTAAGCCAGCTAGACGGCGGTCAGCCGTGGCTGGAACAAGCCAGGCGTTTAGTGGAAAAGCACTTCGATCTATTGGCCGAACGTGATTATGTA
This sequence comes from Gammaproteobacteria bacterium, assembly GCA_050740575.1. Lineage (GTDB taxonomy): Bacteria > Pseudomonadota > Gammaproteobacteria > JACCXJ01 > JACCXJ01 > USCg-Taylor. The sequence continues at coordinate 2,830 of JBOIDM010000026.1, read as the reverse complement.
CGCTTGGCGCGGCGTATGAAGTTGAGTCGGGAGGAACTGCAACAGGTGATCGCGTTGATTCAGACCATGAATCCGCGGCCCGGGGCGCACCTTCAGGATAGCAAGGTGGAATATATCGTACCGGATGTCCACGTACGAAAAAAAGCCGGTGCGTGGCAGGTTGAATTAAATGCCGAGGTCATTCCGCACCTGCGCGTTAATCCCTATTACGCGAGCATGGTGCGTCGGGCCGACAACAGTCAGGATAACACCTCGCTGCGCACGCACCTGCAAGAAGCGCGATGGTTCATAAAAAGCCTGCAAAGCCGAAGTCAGACCTTATTGCGAGTCGCAACGGCCATCGTTGAACGTCAGCGCGCCTTCCTAGAACACGGTGACGTGGCGATGAAGCCGCTGGTCCTGCACGATATTGCCGAAGTATTAGGCATGCACGAGTCAACGATTTCGCGCGTAACGACCCGAAAATACATGCACACGCCCAGGGGAATTTACGAGCTCAAGTATTTTTTCTCGAGTCATTTGAGCACTTCCGCGGGCGGGGAGTGTTCGTCAACAGCCATCCGCGCCGTCATCAGAAAACTCATTGCCGCCGAGAACTCGTCCAAACCCTTGAGCGATAGCAAGCTCGCGGCGGTGTTATCGCAGCAGGGAGTTAACGTCGCCAGGCGGACCGTCGCTAAGTATCGCGAGGCTATGGCCATTCCGCCTTCGAATGAAAGAAAACGCCTCGTGTAGCGGTGCAGCGGCACCCGCGTGTTGGGTTCAGTACTTCCGCATTGCGGTAAGTACTGCGTCGGCGCGGAGTGGATATGCTCAGAGGTTCTCTTTAGCTAATTCTAACTATCGGGAGTTGCAATGCAGATAAATGTTACTGGTCACCATATGGACGTTACGGACGCCATACGCCAATACGTCGAGTCGAAATTCGAAAGAATGGAACGGCATTTCGATCACGTTACGGCAATTCACGTCATTTTGGCCATCGAGAAGCAGCGGCAACGCGCGGAAGCCAAGATGCACGTCGCTGGCAGTCATCTGTTCGCGGACGCCGAGCACGACGATCTGTACGCAGCCATCGATGCATTAGTAGACAAATTAGACCGCCAATTGCTGAAACACAAAGACAAAATCACGGATCATCATCGCGGGGACGGCGGACGCAAGGTTTAGAGGGGGTGCATAGAGTCGTAGCGCGCGGAGCAAGAGTATAAGCGATGAGTATCGGTGAGATCCTGGTCCGCGATCGCGTTGCCGTCCAGGTCGATGTATACAGCAAGAAAGGTGTGCTTGAAACCTTGGCAAGCTTGATCGCGGATCAAGCTGAGAAGTTAAGCAGCGACGAGGTGTTCCATAGCCTGATCACGCGGGAACGGCTCGGTAGCACCGGATTGGGACGCGGGATTGCGATCCCGCACGGCCGGACCGCGCACGGCAATAAGCCCCGCGGGGCGTTTATTTATACCAAGACCGGCGTTGCTTTCGACGCCATCGATGAGAGGCCGGTCGATCTTTTTTTTGCATTACTGGTTCCGGCCCGATGCCACGACGAGCATCTACGGATACTCGCCGAGCTTGCGGAAATGTTCAGCGATGAGGAGTTTGTGTCCCGGATAAGGGCATGTACCGGCGCCGATGCACTCTATGAGCTATTGAGCGCCTGGCCCGGTCGCCCGCGAAGCTATGTCGTCGGTCACAATTAGCGATCTATTCGAGATCCATGCCGAGCGGCTAGCGCTCAAGTGGGTGGCCGGACGCGCGGGCGGGGGACGCTCGATTCGGTCCGACGAGGTGCACCCCGCGACCAGCAGGAAGATCGTCGGGGACGATATCAGCGCCCTGGAAACTAGGCGCGATCACAGCGCCAACCTGAGCTCCAGGAAATCCTTGGTGGGTCACCTGAATTTGATCCATCCAAACCAGATCCAGGTCCTGGGATCCTCCGAGATCCAATATCTTTCGGGCCTGCGCGCGATCTCGCGCGAGGACGCGATCCGGCAATTGCTGAGTCACGAACCCCATTGTATCGTCGTCGCCGACAGTCAGCTCGTGCCGGAGCAGTTAGGCAGGGCGTGCGAGGAAAGCACTACGCCGCTTCTCACCTCGACGCTCGCGAGCAATAAGCTCACCGATGACCTGCATTATTACCTATCGAATCTTTTGGCCGAAGTTGTGACGCTGCATGGGGTCTACTTGGAGGTGATGTCCATAGGCGTATTGCTCACCGGTGACAGCGGGGTTGGAAAGAGCGAATTGGCTCTGGAGCTCATCACGCGCGGACACCGATTGATCGCGGACGACGCACCGGAGTTTTCGCGCATCGCCCCCGATATCGTCAACGGCACGTGTCCGAAGGGTCTCCTCGATTTCCTCGAGGTGCGCGGGCTTGGCATCTTGAACGTGCGTGAGCTGTTCGGCGCAGGGGCCTTGCGAAGCAACAAATACTTGCGCTTGATCATTCGCCTCGAGCGATTGGAGGGCGAAGGCTTGATCAACCTCGATCGCCTGGAAGGAAGCTATAGCGGGCGCCGGGTGCTGGGACTGGATTTCCCGGAGATCGTCCTTCCCGTGGCGCCCGGCCGTAACTTGGCGGTCTTGGTCGAGTGCGCCGCCCGTAATCACATCTTGCGCATGAGTGGTTACAACTCGGCCGACGATTTCATGCACAGACAGCGCGCTATGCTCGATAAAGCGGTTTGAGGGTTGCCGTGGCCCGGAGGTTGATAATTGTCACGGGCATGTCGGGGGCGGGAAAGACCACCGTGCTCAATGTCCTCGAGGATCTGAGCTATTACTGTATCGATAGCCTCCCCATCGGTCTGGCGCCGGAATT
>JBOIDM010000025.1:0-13603 GCA_050740575.1 Gammaproteobacteria bacterium | reverse complement strand
CGCCGCCATGACATCGACGTCGACCGCGAGTTTGTGGCGCTTGGTGCATGCAACATCGCCGCGGGGATCTCGCAGGGTTTCGCCGTGAGCGGCGCCGATTCGCGCACCGCAATGGCCGATGTCATGGACGGGAAGAGTCAGATCACCGGCCTGGTGGCGGCGGGCGTGATGGCGCTGGTGCTCTTGTGTTTCACCGAGCCCTTGAGTCTCGTCCCGACGGCCGCGCTTGGCGCCGTGCTCATCGGCGCGGCGCTTGGCCTCTTCGATATCTCGGCGCTGACCCGGTTGCTCCAGGTCAGCCGTTCCGAGTTCTCGGTCGCCGTCATCACCATGCTGGGCGTCATCGCGCTGGGAGTGATGAAGGGCATCCTGGTCGCGATTGGACTGGCCCTGCTGCTCCTGCTCATTCGCGCATCCCGGCCGCCGGATGAAGTGCTCGGCCGCGTAGCCGGGTTGAAGGGATTTTACAATGTGGCCAACCGCCAAGAGGCCGCGACACTCCCCGGCCTTGTCCTGTATCGGTTCCGCGCTGCGCTGGTATTTTTCAACGCGCCTTATTTCAAGAAGCGCGTGCTGGAGATCGTCAGCTCTCACCCCGATATCGAGTGCTTCATCGTGGACGGGAGCCCCGTGAACGTCATCGACAGCACCGGGGCTGAAACACTCGAAGCCCTTGCAGGTGAGCTTGCCGTCCGAGGGGTGAGGTTCGGGATTGCAAACCTCCGCACTGAGACGCTGGCCATGCTCGAACGCACCGGTGCGCTGGCCCACATCGGGGACGATTTTGTCTTTCCAACACTCAAGTCCGCCCTCAAGGCCTTTCGCGCCACCCGCTCCGCGCCGCACGGCGAGATGGAGGGCAGCCGGTCAGGCGTATGAGGTTCGTGGGCCATAACAGTTCAGAAATCGGTGCGCTTTCCGATGAGCGAGCACCACCCTACGACGGCGGCCCTCGCCAAGCCACACCGATGAAAGCCCGTTGTCGTCATAGGCCGGCTTCAGGCCGCGTCATTCATTGCAAGATCGCGCCGGACTTCCTATCCTTAGGCCACTACCGGAGGAAACTATGACTGAGTCATCTGAGGATTTGGGTCTACTCACGGTCCTTCTGCAACGCCTGGAGACGCAGAGGCTGCCGAGGGCGCTCGCGCTAAAGGAGAAGGTCGATCGAGGCGAGGTGCTGGACGATCTCGATATCGGGTTCCTGGAAGAAGTGTTCGCTGATACCAGCAGCATCCGGCCGATCCTGGCGCAACATCCAGAACACCAGGAACTAGCCGCGCGCATGATGAACCTTTACAAGGAGATTACAGACAAGGCGCTGCAGAACGAAAAGGCGGCGCATTGACGCCGCTTATACGGTTGTGCAAACGTTCAATTAGCCTGGATCGTGATTTGCGGAGGCGGCGCCTTATCACCGGTGTCGGCCAGCGTCATGAGGACCAGGAGGAACGTGAACACCCCCTTGGACCAGAGATCCTGGTCGTCGATCCAGTACCACAGATCCCCGTAACGCACGGCGACAAAGGAAGTGTCCGGCCGGGACGCGCCGCTCGCTATGCGCACGAGGGGGTGCAGGGCGTCCTGACCCTCGATTGGCTGCGGAGGAGGCGGAAACGCGCGGCCGTCTCGCACATGATCCTCCGGCAGGTTCACGAAGGCTGACAGCTCGGCGAGAATTTGCATCCCGGAGCGGGTCTGTATGGCGATCACGTCGTCGCGGTCCGTTCCCGATCCGTGCGTGATCCAGAAGTCGGACTTCTCCGGGTCGAGCCGCAGGAGTTTCCTGATCGTGTCTCGCTCGGCCTGAATGTCCGGCGGAATGTTCTTCGTGGGAAACGTCATGACGCTCCCTTCTCGTTTCGTCTCTTTGTCCACTTCGGCGCGAAACCCCACCGCCCCGGACGCCTGGACCCGCCAGAGGGATTTGACCAACCGCACGAAGTCCGGGTCCGGAAGGCTTTCCCGCCCGGCCCCGCCCCTGCCGTTCGACAGCCCGTTCACGCTCTGCACTGCGACGGGAAACAAGAGGTCGACACGGTAGCCGGACTCGACCAGCTCCATCAGCCGGATCGGCGGAAGGGGTGTCATCAGGGTCCGTATGAAGTTTGTCCCGGTCAACGGCACATAGGTGACGGTGGGCCGGTCTATGTACGTCCCCCCGAACAAGAAGCTGAAGAAGTCGGCGGCCAGAGCGCTCGGTAGGACGGTCCCGCTGGCTGTCAGGACGGCCTGCAACTGGTAGCCGGCGACCATCTGGCCTACATCCACGAACATCGGCGTGTCGGCATACCGCAGCTTGACGATATTGAGGAGCATCTGCTGCTTCCAGGAATTGGCCACCGCCGCCGTGAAGTCGAGCCGGTCGCGATCGAGCGTCATCGCCCCGTAGCTCGCGCAGCCGGCAAGGCCGAAGGCACCTACCAGGAGAGCGATCCGCTAGGCGAGGAGGCCGGGCCCGGCCCCGTACGTCATGCTGCGGTCACCTCTCGCATGCATGGTCGCTCCATGGCAGGCAAGTGGCTGTCTTCAGAAAACCACATCCAGCAGCCGCTTCAGGAGTTCCTCCAGCGACACCATGGTCAGGAGCAGGGGCGCGACCGGCAGGAGCGTTATTATCGCGAGTTGGAGCACGGTGTTTTTCGTGAACGGCACCAAGCTCATGCTCCGGACGCCCTCGAAGCTATTGCCCAGATCCGCGAGGGACTGGATGTCCCCGCTCCCCACCAGCGGTTCGTCCGCCGGGGCGCCGCCGCGGAGCCATTTTTCGTCGAACTCCCGCACATAGCGCTGGGCCAGGGTGCCGTACTCGCGCAGCCCCAAGCGCCGCGTCGCCGACAGGTGGGGCGTGAACAGTACGAGCGGCCCGAGGACGACGAGCAGGAGGAACGCGACGACCACCGCGATCTCCACCTTGAACTCCGGCAGCGTGGCCCCCTGGAAGAAGATCCGATTGGCGATCATCCCGGCGAGCAGCGCCCCGTGCGCCGCGAGAAGCGGCGCGAACGCGATCACGGTGAGGGAAAGAAAGCCGAGGCCGCCCGCGCGATCGGGGTGCGTGGGCAGCAGGCTCAGCTTGCATCGCGTCACCTGCCAGAGGAATCGTATCCAGACGAACAGCCGGAAATACCAGCGGTAAAAGATGAATTGGAAGATCGGGAGACTGATGTAGACGAACCACCAGCCGGCCAGCGATAACTCGCGGTCCCCGGCCGCCGGCACGGCATACCACGTGGCGACATTGAGGGCGGTGTAGCGCGGCCATATATAAAGCACGCCCACCAAGTACACGAACGCGATGAGGAGCACCTCCGCCGTGACCGAATTCCGCAGCCGTATGGCCGAGGCCACGGCTGCGTCGAACCTCGCCCGGGAAGCACCCGGAATCAGGCCGCGCTCCAGGAACTGCCGGACCACCGGGCGCATCCGCCGATGCACCACCAGCTCGGCCACGATGAGCAGGGGCAGCGCCAGCAGGAACCTGACATGCACCTCGACGTCGTTCAGGAAAGGTACCCTGACCGCGTCGCCCCACGCGCGCCCTTCCAGCGCCGAGAGGATAAAAAGCGGCAGCCAAGCGAAGAGCGAGATGACGACGATCCGGCGACGCAGGAGCTCCAGCGCGTCGCCGGACAAGTGGGCCCGGCGGATGAACTGGTACAGCGGTCCGCCGAGGACCAGCGAGAAATCGTAGGGATCCTGGGGCTGAGTGTCACCTGCCGCCGCGGTGCAGGGCGGCAAGGAGACGGGCCGAGTGGATCACTTGCTGCCGATCCGCTATGGCCGGATGCTGCAGACCCTTGAGGTCTGGTACGCACGTATCGACTCCGAGGATATCCTCGGGCTGTTACCAAATGCCCGCATGAACGCCCGCGTGCGACAACGGATCGCCAAGGCAACAGAGCGGAGGGGGTCGGAAGTGGATTTTCCGGAGCTTGCGGGGATGGTTGGTGGCCGGATCCGCATCCGAGACAATCCGCCGCTGATTTTCCATCCCGAAGCGGCTGAAGCCAAGGACTTTCAAGCTATAATGGAAGGACGCCTTGCCGTGTATCGGGAATCCCTGTCCGATGATCGGCGCATTCTGCTCGACCGTTACCGCGCGGTGGACGGTGCGATGAAGGTGGTGGGTATCGGCAGCGTGGGAACCCGATGCATGATCATATTGATGATGTCGGTCTCGAACGAGCCGCTGTTCCTGCAATGGAAAGAGGCCAGGAGTTCCGTGTTGGAGCCTTATGCCGGCAAGAGCGCCTATAGTCACCACGGCCAGCGCGTGGTGATGGGGCAACGCCTGATGCAGCCTGCCACCGATATCTTCCTGGGCTGGCTGACGGGCCGGGAAGGCCATCACGCCTACGTGCGCCAGCTACGGGACGCGAAGATCAAGCCCTTAGTGGATGCTTTCGATGCCGAGATGTTATACATCTTCGCCAAGGCTTGCGGATGGGCGTTGGCACGGGCCCACGCCAAGGCCGGCGATACGCTGACGATCAGCGGCTATCTCGGCACCAAGGATCCCTTCGATGAAGCCATGGGCGACTTCGCGCTCGCTTATGCCGACCAGGCCGAGCGCGACCACGCGGCCCTCAAAGCGGCCGTAAGAGCCGGCAAGATTAAGGTCTATCTCGAGGAGTAGGTGCACGAAAAAGCACGCGGGGGACCCGGCCGAGATGCATGCACCTCGCTCTGTCCGTATGCTTGCGCGACGCCTGCCGCTTAAAGGTCTTTGGGCACGGGGTGCAAACCAGCATGGACTACGAACACCTTGTCGTTGCATCAGCGCGCGTCGTGGAGCTCGCCGGGGTCGCCGTGCTCCTGCTCGGCGCCCTCCTTGCTGGAGGAGCCTTCGCCAGACGCATGGCGCGCCGCGCCGTTTTCCAGGACGCGTACCATACTTTGCGGGCCGATCTCGGACGGGCGATTCTGCTCGGACTGGAGCTTTTGGTGATTGCCGACATCATCGGGACCGTGGCCATCGAGCCGACTTTACAGAACCTCGGGGTGCTCGCGGTGATCGTGGCGATCCGGACCTTCCTGAGCTTCGCGCTCGAGCTGGAGGTGAGCGGGCACTGGCCTTGGCAGCGCACCCAGCCCGCGGACGGGCGTGCGGGCAGAGCGAGCTGACATTCATTTCGCGACGGACCTTGCGCCGAAGCGGTGATGGGTGACGATCGTGCGTAACACGCTGAAGGCGTATCGACAAGACTTGCCGCTCTGGTCGATTCCGATGCTGTATGTGGGCATCACCGTGGTTTGCGCTTTGGTACTTCCTCGGCTCGAGCACGAATATCTCCCATCTTTCAGCCACAGCGTGTCGGTCTCTTCGGCTCAGGCTGCGTTGTCCGCCATCGCATCCGGCATGATGGCGCTGACCGGAATCGTGTTCGCGCTCGCCTTTGTCATGGTGCAGTTCAGCGCGGTGGCTTATTCCCCACGCCTGGTCGCCTGGTTCGGCCGCGACCCGATGCTCTTTCACTCGCTCGGCCTGTTTACGGCGACTTTCGTTTATGCGATCGCCGCAGTGGCCTGGATCGATCGCGGTGGGAACGGAAAGGTGCCCCTGTTCTCGGTTCTGCTTGTTACAGTTCTGCTTTTTGTTAGCATGATCGTGTTTGCCCGGCTGGTGAATCGGCTGAGCGAGCTTCAGATCGCGAACGTGCTTCATGTCATCGGCCAAAAAGGTCGCGAGGTCATCCGGGAAATGTTCCCGCGACTGGATACGGCTGGGGGCGCGGCGCCGCGGTCATGGGGTATCGCGGCCGAGCAGGCCCGGCAGCGCCAGGTCACGCAAACCTTGCATTACTCGGGCGAGCCGCAAACCGTCGCTCGATTCGACATCGACGCCCTGGTCCAGCAAGCCCGGGAGGTGGATGCGGTGATCGTCATGGAATGTGCCGTCGGCGATGTGCTCACCGAAGACACCGTGCTCTTGCGCGTGTATGGGGGCAGGCCGCTCCCGGAAGCGCGTCTGCGGCAAGCGATCGAGGTGGCGAGGGAACGCACCTTCGAGCAGGATCCCAAGTACCCCCTGCGGCTGCTGGTGGACATCGCCATCAAGGCGCTCTCCCCGGCGATCAACGATCCGACCACGGGCGTCCAGGCCATCGACCAGATCGAGGATCTGCTGTGCCGGCTCGGCCGGAGTGCGCTCAATGCGGGCTGCGTTTCCGATGAGCAGGGCGCTCTTCGCCTGGTCTTCCCTACACCCACCTGGGAGGACTACCTGACGCTCGCGTTCGACGAGATCCGCCAGTATGGCGCGGGCTCCGTCCAGGTCATGCGCCGGCTGCGCTCGGCCCTTCTGGCTTTAACCGAATCAGTGACCCAAGCCGAACGAAAGGAGTCGGTGCAGCGGTACTTGCAGCACTTGAACGTCGCCGTGCAGCACTCGGTTCTGGACGCCGAAGATCGGCTGATGGCATTGCAGGAGGACCGGCAGGGCTTGGGTCTGTCCCGCCACCAGCTTGAAACCTCGAGCGGCACTGCTACCCAGCGCTGACGAACCAGCAGCCTGATGCATTCTTTAAAGAAAAGCTCATGCGACCGGAAGAGACCTTGACCGCGGCGCGCTTGAGAGCGCCGCGTGCCGCCGCCATCGCCGGCATCCTCTTTTCGATCCTGCTGATCACCGCCTTTGTGCTCCTGCGGCGTTCCGTCCCGGCCGATCCGCTGGAAGCGGGGGCATGGCTGCGAACCCGTGGGAACACCGTTGCCCTGGCCCTGAACCTGGTGCCGTTCGCGGGCATCGCCTTCTTGTGGTTCATCGGCGTGCTGCGCGACCGCCTGGGGGAAAGGGAAGACCGCTTCTTCGCCACCGTCTTTCTCGGCAGCGGATTGCTGTTTCTCGCAATGTTGTTCTTCTCGGCGGCAGTCGCTGGCGGCATCATCATCGCGTTTGTGGCTGCACCAGAAAGCCTGCTCGGCTCCGCCACGTTTACCTTCGCCCGTGCCATTTCCGCCGCGCGGCCCCCATAACATCCCGCTCGCAGTCGACCGACCCGAGGAGGGCGATTTAGACAGTCCAGCATGGGTTTCCGATTGCGCGCCGGCCATGAATGTCTTACGATGTTGCATCGCACAAGCATCCCACGCCACGTGACGCTGTTGGGGGAGATTTCATATGGTTATGTTCAGTGACTTACCACTTCGTTTGACGAAACAGAGTTTCGACGCAATGTCCGAGGTAATGGGCCTCTTCATGCGTTCTTGGGGACCGCTAGTCGCGGCAAACCAGCGCGGCGGCGAAACGGAAAAGCGCGACGATGCTCTTTCTATTGCGGCCGCCGGTCCCTTCGCTGCTGGCTGGGAGTATCTTATCGACGCCAGCCAGCGTAGCTGCCTTTTTCTCGATGTATTACGAGAGCGCGGCAACCAGTACCACGAGCAGACGTCGAAGACTGCGCCGCATGTGCTCGATTTCGAAGTAGGCCCAGAGGATGTTGTCATGGACGGCCGTTCCCTCAAGCGACCGGTCAATTACGTGCTGGTGCGGATCAAGGCACCGGCGGGCAAGCGCCTGGATCCGAAAAACCGCCCCTTCGTCATCATCGACCCGCGCGCGGGCCACGGCCCGGGCATCGGCGGCTTCAAGGCGCAGAGTGAGATCGGCATGGCCATCGAGGCGGGTCATCCGGCCTACTTCATCGGCTTCCTTCCCGATCCCGTTCCCGGCCAGACCATCGAGGACATCGCCGAAGCAGAGGCGCAATTTTTGGAAAAGGTCATTGAGTTGCACCCGGAGGCGGACTGCAAGCCGTACGTCATCGGCAACTGCCAGGCCGGCTGGGCGGTCATGCTGGTGGCCGCGCAGCGTCCAGAGCTGTTCGGGCCGATCCTGCTTGCCGGTTCACCGCTCTCCTATTGGGCGGGCGTCCGCGGTAAAAATCCAATGCGATACACGGGCGGGTTGCTAGGTGGGAGCTGGGTCACTGCCCTTACGAGCGATCTCGGTCGGGGAAAGTTTGACGGTTCCTGGCTGGTGGCCAACTTCGAAAATCTCAATCCAGCCAATACGCTCTGGAGCAAACAGTACAATCTCTGGGCCAAGGTCGACAGCGAGGCGCCGCGCTACCTCGGCTTCGAGAAATGGTGGACGGTGCATCCCACCTTGAACGGCGAGGAGATGCAATACATTGTCGACAAGCTCTTCGTCGGGAACAAGCTCGCGACCGCCGAGATCGTCACCGCGGACGGCGTGCGGATCGATCTCCGCAACATCAAATCGCCGATCGTGTGCTTCTGCTCCTGGGGAGACGATATCACCCCTCCGCCGCAAGCGCTCGGCTGGATCCTCGATCTTTATAAAGACCTCGACGATATACGGGCACACGGTCAGACCATCGTCTACTGCGTACACGAGTCGATCGGTCACCTCGGGATCTTTGTTTCGGGCAAGGTGGCGGTCAAGGAACACCAGGAGTTTGCCCACAATATCGATCTCATCGACTGCCTCCCACCGGGTCTCTACGAGGCGGTGATCCGTCCCAAGTCCGAGGGTGACGCGAACGTGGATCTCGCAACCGGCGACTTTATCGTCCGTTTCGAGACACGCACGCTCGACCACATCCGCGCGCTCGGGTGCAACGACATGGCGGACGAGCGCAAATTCGCCGCCGTGGCAAGGCTCTCCGAGATCAACTTGAGCTTGTACCGTACATTTGTACAGCCTTGGATCAGGGCTATGGTCAATGGGCAAGCGGCGGAGTGGTTGCACAAGCTCCATCCGCTGCGTCTGCAGTACGGGCTGTTTGCGGATGCCAATCCCTGCATGCAGCTGGTGGCCCAGCTTGCCGAACAGGTGCGCACGCAGCGACGCCCTGCCGCGCGCGACAACCCGTTCGTGGCTTTCCAGGAGCAGGCATCGCGGAGCATCGTTACCTTGCTCGAGGCTTATGGGAATCTCCGCGACCAAACCCAGGAGGCGATCTTTCACGTCATCTATGGGTCACCCCTGGTCCAGGCACTGCTGGGCCTCCCTGCCACCGACGAGAGTCCGCGGCGTCGGCCGGGGCTCGAGCCCGAGGAGCGGGCCTACATCGAGCAGAAGATCGCTGAGCTCAAAGCGCGGGTCGCGGAGGGCGGCCTGCGCGAAGCGGCCATCCGGGCAATGATTTACATCGGACTCGGGGATGCCTTCGTCGACGAGCGAGGTTTTGCCGTGCTCCGCCGCGTACGGGCCGAACACAAGGGATTGCCGCTTGCGGAGTTCAAGCAAAAGCTGCGTGAGCAGTTCTACACGCTGCTGCTCGACGAGGAGGGCGCGATTAACGCTATCCCGGCCATGCTGCCTAAGGACCGTGCACAGAGGCAGGAAGCCCTCTCGATCGTTCGAGAGATCGTGCTCGCCGCCGGCGAGCCGAGTGAGGAGCGGCGCCGGCGCCTCGCCCGCGTCGCCAGGCTGTTCGGGGTCGAGCCGGTGAAACCCGTGGCGGTAAGTCGCAGGAAGAGAGCAATTGCTTGATGTCGATGGCGGTTCCAGAGAGGCTATCCATGAGTAAAGAGACGATCGAAAACCGTACCTTCGCCGAGATTGCGGTCGGCGATTCCGCCACGCTCACACGCACGCTCAGCCAGCAGGATATCAGCCTCTTCGCGGCGGCCTCGGGCGACGTCAACCCGACGCACCTCGACAACGAATACATGAAAAAGAGGGATCTGGGCGGAGTTGTCGGCCACAGCCTCTGGGGCGGTGCGCTCATCTCAAACCTCCTCGGGAATGTCTTGCCGGGCACTGGCACGGTCTACCGCCGCCAGGACCTTCGGTTCCTGCAACCGGTCTATGTCGGGGACACGGTCACCGTCACGATCAAGGTGACGGACAAGAAGGTCGAGCACAATCTCGTGATCTTCGACTGCCGCCTCGTCAATCAGCAGCAGGCACTCATACTGACTGGCACGGCAGAGGTCCTCGCACCGACCGAGAAGTGGGCGGGGCCCGCGGTGGAAGCGGCCGGGATCACGATACAGCGGCATGACCGCTACAAGGCCTTGATCGAACGCTGCTCCAAGCTCGAACCCGTCTCGGTGGCCGTCGCCCACCCTTGTGAGGAGACTGCTCTAAGGGGCGCCATCGAGGCGGCCGAAGCCGGACTAATTAAGCCCATTCTGATTGGACCAACACAGAAAATTTTGCAGGTGGCAGCGGAATGCGGACTGAATCTCAAAGCCTATCGAGTGGTGGACGCCGAGCACAGCCACGCGGCCGCGGCCAAGGCCGTGGAGTTAGTCCGTGCGGGCGAGGCCGAGGTGCTGATGAAGGGAAGCTTGCACACCGATGAATTGCTGGGCGCTGTGGTCTCGTCCAGCACTGGGCTCAGGACAGAGCGGCGCATCACCCATGTCTTCGTGATGGACGTGCCCACCTATCACAAGGTCCTTCTCATCACCGATGCGGCCATCAATATAGCGCCTGACCTCGATGCCAAACGCGACATTTGCCAGAACGCGATCGACCTTGCTCAGGCCCTCGGGGTCAAGGTGCCGAAGGTAGCGATCCTCTCGGCGGTCGAAACAGTGCGTGCCAAGATCCCGTCCACCGTCGAGGCGGCGGCGCTCTGCAAGATGGCCGAGCGCGGCCAGATCACCGGCGCAATCCTCGACGGCCCGCTGGCGATGGACAACGCCATTAGCAAGGAGGCCGCCAAGACCAAGGGCATCGAGTCCGAGGTCGCAGGGGATGCGGATATCTTGCTCGCACCCGACCTCGAGGCGGGCAACATCCTGGCGAAGGAGCTCACCTTTCTCGCTCAAGCCGATGCCGCGGGCCTCGTGCTCGGGGCGCGAGTGCCGATCGTCCTCACCAGCCGCGCCGACAACGTACGCTCGCGCATGGCCTCCTGCGCGGTCGCCGTGCTGTATGCCCATGCCTTGCGCGGCGGCAAGCCGAGCGCGGGTGTCTCATGAAAGGCCTCGTAGTGGTCCTGAACACCGGCTCGTCCAGCGTCAAGTTCTCCGTTTACAAGCCCGCCGACGGTGATCTCGAACCGATCGCAAAGGGTCAGATCGAGGCGATCATCAGCGCTCCGCACTTCCTGGCCGAGGACGTGAGCGGAACGGTACTGGCGGAAAGCGAGTGGGAGGCTGTCCCCGCGGATGAGGCGCATGGCAAGGCCTTCGAAGCGCTGGGCGAGTGGCTTCGCGAATATACGGCGGGCACAAAGCTCTGGGCGGTCGGGCATCGCGTCGTTCTCGGTGGACCTAAATACGACGCTTCGGTACTGATCAACGAGACGGTATTGACCGATCTGGAAGCGCTGGTGCCGCTCATGCCCCTGCATCAGCCGCATAACTTGAAGCCGATCCGCGCCATCGCCACGAGAAGGCCCGGGCTTCCACAAATCGCCTGTTTCGATACCGCGTTTCACCGAGGCCACCCGAGCGTGGCCGATCGCTTCGGCCTGCCCTATGAGCTTTATCAAGAGGGTGTGAGGCGATACGGCTTTCATGGCCTCTCCTACGAGTACATTGCAAAACAGCTCAAAGAGGTAGCACCTGAGGTCGCAGAAGGTCGCGTGGTCATCGCCCATCTCGGGAGCGGCGCGAGCATGTGCGCGATCAAAGGCGGCAAGAGCTTCGATACGACCATGGGTTTCTCGGCCTTGGACGGGCTCCCGATGGGCACCCGTTGTGGCAGGCTGGACCCCGGGGTCCTACTGTATCTGATGCGCGAGAAGCGGATGAACCTCGATGCGATCGAAAGGCTCCTCTACAAAGAGTCCGGCCTACTCGGGATCTCCGGCATCAGCAATGATCTCAGGGATCTGCTCGCGAGCTCGGAGCCCCGTGCGGCGGAGGCGATCGACTATTTTGTCTACCGGATCGGGCAGGAGCTCGGCGCCTTGGCCGCGGCGCTCGGTGGCTTGGACGCATTGGTCTTCACCGCTGGGATTGGCGAGCGCTCGGCCGAGATCCGCCGCCGCGTGTGCCGCGATGCGGCGTGGCTGGGTGTCGAGCTAGACGACGAGGCCAACGAGACGGGCAGAGAGCGGATCTCTCATCCTGGTACCCGCCCCTCGGCCTGGGTCATCCCGACCGATGAAGAGCGCATGATCGCGTTGCATACGTTGCGGCTGGTCGCACTCGCGGACACCACGACCGTCCAGCAAATTTAATAGGATTGCGGCCACATCGCCGAATCGACTGAAAAGAAGGTATTGCCCATATGTTTGAACTTTTTGAACCGGAAAACCGAACCCTGGCCGGCAAGAAAGGCTTAGTGCTCGGCATCGCCAATCGCGATTCGATTGCTTACGGCTGCGCCAAGGCGTTCAAGACCATAGGGGCGGATTTGGCCCTGACCTACCTTAACGACAAGGCCAAACCCTATGTCCAGCCCATTGCGGAAGAGCTTGGGGCGGAGATCTTCATGCCCTGCGATGTGCAACAGCCGGGTCAGCTGGAGGCGCTATTTGCTGCAATTCGGGAACGGTGGGGAAGAGTGGATTTTGCCTTGCACTCCATTGCGTTTGCGCCTAAGGAAGACTTGCAAGGCCGGCTAGTGGACGCTTCCTGTGCCGGGTTTCTCAAGGCGATGGAAGTCTCCTGCCATTCGTTCATTCGCATGGCGAAGCTCGCGGAGCCGCTGATGGCTGATGGCGGTGCGCTGTTCGCGATGAGCTTCTACGGCGCCGAAAAGGTGGTGAAGAACTACAACCTCATGGGCCCCGTCAAAGCGGCACTCGAGTGCGCCGTGCGCTATCTCGCATACGAGCTGGGCCCGAAGGGGATACGTGTATACACCGTCTCGCCGGGCCCAGTGAAGACCCGTGCCGCCTCGGGGTTGAAACAGTTCGACGATATGTTATCGGAAGCTGCCGACCGGGCACCGCAACACCAGCTTGCCACCATCGCCGATGTAGGGGCGGCCGTAGCCTTTCTCGCCCTCCCGATAGCGCGCAAGATCAATGGAGATACGATTTATATCGACGGCGGCTATCATGTGATGGGATAGGGGACGCACGCGAGATAAGATGCCATGAAAGGCATTGCACTAGACGAGGCGGCGGCGATGATCCCTGACGGCGCCACCTTGATGATCGGGTGGTGCATGGGCGTGGGCATCCCGGAGCGAATGGTGGACGAGTAGAACGTTCAATTAGCTGCACATGGGATTGTTCCGTTCACTTTTTGGCGTTAGGACTGGAGATACTTCCGGCAAGGCAGAGGAGGCCGCAATCCGGGAGGCCATCGAACGGCTGGTCGAGGATGCGGACCCCCGGATCCGGCTGGTGCGGCGCTATCCAGAGAAGCTACGCCCCGGGGTGGAGATGGCGCTCCACCACAGCCGCGACATCGTCGCATGCATCCCAGGGCCGGTCGCCTTAGATACCGAGTCCTGGCGCAATGACCCTCTAGTCAACGCCGCCTTCGCGCGCGCAGACGATATTTCTGGTGTCGTCAGTCGGAGCGTAGAGGTGCGAGAATTCTTCGAGCGAGGTGCTGGAAAGGAAACCCAGGAGTGCTTTGCTCTGTTCGGGATGCAGCGCGAGGAGCGTCGGATACTCGGAAAGGCACTCATGTGCGAGGTTGTCCAAAGCTTCGTGCTGCAAACTGTGGTCAATTTCACCAACCACCGCTTGATTGCCCCTGCCCCCTCCGTAGC
>JBOIDM010000024.1:0-9133 GCA_050740575.1 Gammaproteobacteria bacterium | reverse complement strand
GACGAGCGGTGCTCGAAGGACTGGCGCAAAAACTGGGCTCCAATACTCATGTCGCCGGGGGCAGCACGCTGGCTACACAACTGGAGAAATACCGTCATTCGCCGGGTGGCCAGACAGCTTCTGTCGGCGACAAGCTACGGCAGATGGCGAGCGCGTCGTTGCGCGCTTACCTCCATAGTCCAGACACCTTCGAGTCCCGGCGCGGGATTGCGCTTGCCTATGTGAATACCATCCCACTCGCGGCTGTCCCCGGTTACGGCGAAGTTCACGGCCTCGGCGATGGCCTGTGGGTTTGGTATGGCCAAGATTTTTCGGCGGTGAATGGTCTCTTGCGCGATGAAGGTATCGGCGGCGCGGGGCTCGCCGAGCGGGCGGCAGCCTACCGTGACACACTCTCGCTGCTGTTGGCCCAGCGGCGTCCCGCGTACTTCCTCGGGCGCGGACATATGGCCTTGCAACGGCTGACCGATAGTTACCTGCGGCTACTCGCGACAGATGGCATCATCCCAGCCGCCTTGCGTGATGCCGCGCTCAGCAGACGCAACGTGCCGCGCCACGGACCGATGGAGAAAGCGCAACGAACGTTTGCCGATCATAAAACGGAGACTATGCTACGGTCTCGTTTAGCCCAGGCATTGGGTGTCTCACGCTTGTACGATCTCGACCGGCTGGATCTGAGCGCGAAAAGCACCATCGATAAATCAGCACAGCAGGCCGTGACGCGCGCTTTGCGAGATCTTTCCGTTATGGAACACGCCCAGGCCGCGGGCCTCGTTGGGTCTCGCTTGTTTGAAGAAGGCAACGATCTAAGCCGTGTCGTGTATAGCATGACTCTCTTCGAACGCAGCCCGAAGGGCAATCTACTCCGGGTGCAGACTGATAGTTATGCCAATCCTCTCAACATCAACGAAGGCGTGCGGCTGGATCTCGGATCGACCGCCAAGCTGCGTACCCTGGTGCATTATCTCGAGATCGTGGCCGAGGTGCGTCGGCGCTACGCGGGCGGCAAGCGCAAGGAGCTGACTAAGCCCGATATTCACGCGCGCGACCGCCTTTCGCAATGGGTGGTTGACCAGTTGCGACCAAACCCGAACATGACGCTCTCAGCGCTATTGGATACCGCTTTGGAACGGCGTTATTCGGCCAATCCGGGGGAACAATTTTTCACCGGCGGAGGACTGCACAGCTTCGTCAACTTCAACGGCGCTGATAACGGCAAGGTCCTGTCCGTCCGAGAGGGATTGCGCGATTCGGTGAACCTGGTTTTCATCCGCATGATGCGCGACATCGTGCGTTACCATTTATACAAGCCCGGGGGCGTGGGACGTAAGACCGAATCCGCTGACAGCGATTGGCGCCGCAAGTATCTTGAGCGCTTCGCCGATCAGGAGGGCCAAGCGTTTCTGCGCCGCTTCTATGCGAAGTACCGGGGAAAAAAACCGGCCCAAGTGATGAACTTACTTACCGAGAGCATCTACCCCACTGCGGTGCGCCTGGCCACGGTCTATCGTTCGGTTTTTCCCGAGCGCAGCTTGCGCGCGTTTACCGGATACCTGCGCCGCCGCATGGATGTCGCTCACCTTTCGGAGCCCAAGATCAAAGAGGTTTACGATAAGTATTCTCCGGAGCACTACAATCTGCACGACCGCGGTTATATTGCCCACGTCCATCCGCTGGAGCTTTGGCTTGCGACGTACCTCATAGCGCATCCCGCCGCTCCCTTCGCGGATGTCGTTGCGGCAAGCACGCAACAACGCCAGGAGGTGTATCAATGGCTGTTTAAGACCCGCCGACAGCATGCCCAGAATAAACGCATTCAAGGCCTGCTCGAAATTGAGGCTTTCGGCGACATCCACAGCGCGTGGCAACGCCTCGGATATCCGTTTCAGACTCTCACGCCTTCTTACGCTTGCGCCATCGGCGCCTCGGCGGATCGCCCCGGAGCCCTGGCGGAGCTCGTTGGGATCCTACTAAATGAGGGCGTGCGTTATCCGGCGGTCCGGTTCGAATCCTTGCACTTTGCAGCTGGCACCCCGTATGAAACGGTTATCGAGCGGCCGCTCGTACACGGACAAGCGGTGCTTGCGCCCGAGGTCGCTGCCGCGGCGCGCAGCGCGCTCATCGATGTGGTTGAGAACGGTACGGCACAGAGGCTTAAAGGGGCAATTAAAGACCCTCGCGGCACGCCGTTGATTGTCGCCGGCAAAACCGGTACCGGCGATCATCGCCGAGACGTTTATGGCGCGGGCGGACGCCTGATCGAGTCGCGCGTCCTAAACCGCACGGCGACCTTCGTCTTTATGCTTGGCGAACGGTTTTTCGGCGCCATCACCGCGTTCGTGTCCGGCCCGGAAGCGGCGCGTTATCGCTTTACGAGCGCGCTACCGGTGCAGGTTTTGAAATCCCTTGCGCCCATCCTGGAACCTGTTATCGCGCGTGGGGAGCCTGTGGCAGTGCCGGGATTACTCGCCACCAAAGACACCTCATCGGTGCAGGCGATGCCTAAGGGGGCGCACGAAGGTTAAATGATCACATAGTAATCCCATGAATGACATTGTGCCGAGTTTGCCGGTAACTACGGTACTGGACGTAAAGGGCTTAAAGTGCCCGATGCCGTTGCTCAAGACCAAAGTCGAGCTGAACCGGATTCAGCCGGGGCAAATCCTGCGGGTCTTGGCAACCGATCCTATGGCGGTCGTGGACCTACGGGCATTTTGTTTACGTAGTGGACACGAGATGCTGCGTTGGGCAGAATGCGGCCCGGTGTGGGAGTTTTTCATTCGTAAAGCGGCGAGCGACTCATAAAGGTCGCGAAACGCTCGTCTGTTTCTTCATGAAACAAAAGACAGCGAGCAAAAACCCCTTGGCCTGCGTGTAAATCCCGTGCTGCTTGCTTTCTCGCGGCCCGGCCACGTTTAAGACTTCGATGCGATTATCCACCATCCATTCGTAAATAATCTCGGTTCGCGGCGGGTGTTGCAGGTCAATGATTATTCTGGGTTTGCTATTGCGGTCGGCCCACCTTGCCGTCAGCGCCGTACCGCCGTCCATTACACCACGTACCAGAATAAGGGTCCCGTCCGCATCAAGCACGTTGCGTTCGGTGCGGTCTCCATAGCATTCGGAATCAAGTTCACGTAGAGGGTAATGTGCCGGAATGGGTCCATCTTCCGCACGCCTCCCGCGCGGGCACCAGCCTCCGCAGGGGATCCCCAGTTGCAGGGCGGTATCGAGGGCCGCACGATCGACTCCTGTCTGGCCACCCGATAGGATGCGCATGATCTCCGGTTTTTTCATGGCTCGAGTGCCGTATCGCTTGTACAATGGTTCGATTAAGGTCGTATCTTCACGTTATCATAGACAGGCCGAATACGTGATGAAACGGGCGCGAAGACTGCTTCGTGAAATTAACGGCAAAGTATCGGCCGTTGTATGGCGGCGAGCAGAGGGGATTGAACCGAACCATTAAGACCACGAGCGGACGCATGAGTAACATTCCCGAGGACCGTAAGTACACCTCCAGCCACGAATGGGTAAAACCGCTTGATGACGGTACGATGCGGGTCGGCATCACCGATCATGCCCAGCAGGCTTTAGGCGATATGGTGTTCGTAGAGTTACCGGAGGTCGGAGGCGCTTATCCGGCCACGGCGGAATGCGCCGTTGTAGAATCGGTCAAGTCGGCGTCGGATCTTTACTGTCCGCTGTCTGGCGAAATCGTAGAGGTGAATGAGGCGCTCAACCAAAGTCCAGAGATCGTTAACCATGACCCCTACGGCGAAGGCTGGATCTTTCGCCTCAAACCGGATGACATGAATGAGATGAATCGTCTTTTGGATCCCGACGAATACGCCGACGGACTGAAAGACGAGCAACATTAGAATCGACCATCACGAGTTCGTCACGGCCCCCGGCAGCGATTTGATGATAAGCTTGAAAGCGCCGGTGGGTGGGTGGATTTCTCTGCGAAAAGATTGCGTGCACCGTGAGGCACCTCAACGACCAGTCAGGAGCATGAATACAATGGCAACGATTACCCTCAAGGGCGCCCCGATACATACCAACGGAAATTTACCGGCGGTGGGCAGCCAGGCCCCCGATTTCACCCTTGTAGACGGCGCTTTGAATGATGTCACCTTGGCGACATACCAGGGCAAGAAGAAACTACTGAATATCGTTCCAAGCCTCGACACACCCGTGTGCGCCGCGTCCGCGAAGCGTTTTAACGATGCGGCGAAAGGCTACGGCGATGTAGTCTTTTTGATGATCTCGGCGGATCTACCGTTCGCAATGACGCGCTTTTGCACGGCGGAAGCAACAGCTAACGTAATCCCACTCTCCTTGATGCGATCGCGAGCCTTCGCTCGGGACTACGGTGTATTGATCGAGGACGGTCCCCTTGCGGGAGTCACGGCGCGGGCAGTCGTGGTGCTGGATGGAAATGATCGGGTTATGTTCACACAGCTAGTCCCCGAAATCGCCCACGAGCCGGATTACGATCGCGCGTTGGCAGCACTTTAAGAAGCGGTTTACGCTGTACACAACTTCCGTGCCGCTCGCGGCGGGCATTTTTTAGCCTTGCGGCTGTCGCTCGGGGAGCGGTCAATTCTCCTCTTTGGTCGCGTGGGGATGCACACCCCGCGGGAGACATGCTTGTGAATTAAAGGAGTCTACATGGCGCCCCGATGACGATCACCGGGCGCGTATCCACCAAACGCTAACAACCCGCGTACCAGCGTGGGCAGCACGGTACCTTGGCACTTTATATGCTGCCATCTAGATGCCCAGTGTTTGGGAGGTTGTTATGAATACATTCGCTGTCGCAGCAAATCGAGGCGCCGCTGCTCGATCTGCTCAGTGCTTATCAAAGGCGGCCTTGGTTGAGCAGAATCGACGATTTGTTCGCACCGGCGGTGTGAGCGCGGGCAATCGCATTCACGGATTTCATCCCGCGTTTTTCGATCGCGAAACGGGCACGATCTACATTGCCCGTTTCAGTGATGGACGCCCCGCGCCGATGCACCTCCTCGATGGGTTGCCCGCAAAGCTTGTGGTCGAGCGGCTTCCGTCAGGGCACGTCGCGGCTGTCAAGCGATCGGTCGAGGCGGGCTTCGTTAAGGATGGAAGTTTTATCACTCGTGAGGAAGCCGCCGCCGCAGTCGACGGTTGAACAGGAGATATTCCTATGGACCGCGAACTTCTAGGCTTGTTGTTTTTGGCGTTCGTGCCTGGTATGGTGATTGTCGTTGCTGGGACAGTCGCGGCAATGCGGAGATATGGTGCCTTTTTTCTGTGGTGCCTGAGGTTTGAACCAGTACGCGAAAAGCTTGCTGAACTGCTACGCGGCATGTATCCACCACGGCCTCTACCCGTCGAAGTCGAGTGCAACGCTACAAACGAAACAAAAACGTCCTGTCATGTCGTCGCAACTCGCGGCAGATCTGATTCGGTCCCGCCGCACGATCCATTCCTTCGCGCGTGAGTCGCCGCCGCGAGAGCTTATTTTGCGCGCCATCGATCTCGCGCGCTGGGCACCGAATCACCGGCTTACCTCGCCATGGCGGTTTTACCTCCTGGGTCCTGCGACAGCCGACGCGATCTCCCGCTTAAACGCAGAGCTGGTCTCCCAAGCCAAAGGCGCTCAAGCGGGGGAGGCCAAGCTCAGGCGCTGGCGCGAGATTCCTGGTTGGCTGGTCCTCACCAGCAAAAATTCCGATGATCCGATCCGTGCCCGTGAGGATTATGCGGCCTGTTGTTGCGCCCTTCAAAACATGTGCCTGTATCTGTGGAGCGAAGGTGTCGGGTGTAAATGGACGACGAGCGCCGTCACCCGCGCCCCCGGCTTCTTCGACTTGATCTCGGCAAACCCAGCGTTGGAAACCGTAGTTGCCCTTGTATGGTTCGGATACCCGGCCGAGATCCCGAGCACCGATCGCAAACCCGCCTCCGAATTTCTTATCGAACTCCCTTAGCGCTCTTATCCTACCGCGCCAGGTCGAGGCGTGATGCCGTAGCCGCCTGCTACGCCGGTTCCCCGGCGAGTAAAAGATCAGGCAGAATACATAGGATAAAAAGCAGTCAATTCGACCATTGGGAGAACCGGATAATCCAATGAGCCAAAAATCACTTTATATGACGGTATTGATGACTCCCGAGATGGCAAATTTTTCCGGGAGCGTGCATGGCGGCGCGCTATTGAAGCTGCTTGATCAGGTAGCTTACGCCTGCGCGGCGCGTTACTGCATGAATTACGTCGTCACGGCCTCGCTTGACTCAGTGAGTTTCAAAGCACCCATTTATGTCGGCGAACTTGTGACCTTCAAGGCTAATGTGAACTATACCGGGCGGACATCGATGGAGGTGGGTATTAAGGTTATCGCCGAAAATCTTAAGACGAAAGAGGCGCGCCACACGACCTCATGCTATTTTACTATGGTGGCGAAGGACGAACACGGGAACGCGTGCGAGGTTCCAGCTCTCGAAATTGGGACCGATGTAGAACGCAGATTGTTCAATGCGGGCAAGATGCGGCGCGAAATGCGCCGGGAGATCATGGAACGAAATCGGGCGCTGCACGTGGGTATGCCCGACTGACGGCGCGCGTCAAAAATGCCGAAAACCGTGAAGGCTAGAAGCGTACGTCGTGCCGTGTGGATCGATAACACGCAATCCTCTACGCCTTTGGATCTGACCGATGCGAGTAATCGAAACTCCACCGAGATCCTGCCCCAGCTTATCGACGTGGATCTCTGGGACGGTAAAACAGAGTTCGTAATCCTCCCCACCGCCAAGTCCCAGTTCCCATTGTCTAGGAAGATCCGGTAGCGCCTGTAACGCGCTGGAACGCGGGAGGCGATGGAGTTCGATTACGGCCCCGACGGAATTCGCTGTGAGAATGTGGCCGAGATCGGCGGCTAGGCCATCGGATACGTCGATGGCGCTCGATGCAAGGCCGCGCAATGCGACGCCCTGGGCTACGCGTGGCGTCGGTCGGTGCAGGCGTTTCCGCAGGTAGTCCGCGTAAGGAGCTAGCTCCGGGTGCGCGCCAGCCTGCACGTCCAGCGAGAGCGCGGCATCCCCCAAGGTGCCGGTGACGAAAATCGCATCGCCCGGTTGCGCGCCGATGCGCCTTAGCGCGCCGCCTTCGGGAAGGGTTCCGTGCGCGGCTACCGAAATCGTGAGTGGCCCGCGAGAGATGTTACCTCCGACCAAATCAAGCGCATGCCGGCGGGCCAGATGAAAAAATCCATCGGAAAAACGCTCAAGCCAGGCCTCATCCGCCTGGGGCAGCGTCAGCGCAAGGGTGGCGCAGAGCGGCTCGGCGCCCATAGCGGCCAGGTCGCTCAAGCTGACGGCCAAAGCTTTGTAACCAATCGCTTCGGGCTCGGCGTCATTGGAAAAGTGCGTGTCCGCCACTAGGGTGTCGACAGTGAGCGCGAGGTCCCGGCGACCCGCTACACGCAGGATGGCGGCATCGTCGCCGACCCCGACGACCACCTCGGTACGATCCGGCGGTCTTGGGCGGAAATAGCGGTCAATTATCTCGAATTCCGAGAGTGCCATGAGGCAGGTTTAGGCGGTGGTACGCGAAGTTTTCCGTGGGCAGCCAGCCGCGCGCCAGCGCGCGGCGTAGTTTTATTCACGAACACTAAGCCGAGCGCGATGTTCCCGCCACCTTGTCGAGCACGCCGTTGACATACTTATGGGCTTGCTCGGCGCCAAACATCTTGGTCAATTCGATAGCTTCGTTGATGACCACGCGCCAGGGTATTTCAGGGCTATACCTCAATTCATAGGCGCCGATCAGGAGAATCCCGCGTTCTACCGGATCGAGCTCCTGAAACGGACGATCGAGAGCACCCTGTAAATCGGATTGTAATTCGTGTGCGTGCGCGGGGATTTCACGCGTGAGTGTCGAGAAGTAATCCATGTCCACGTTCACCAGCTCACGCTCGGCGACAAATTCTTTAATGATATCGCGCGGATCGTGTCCCGCGAGTTGCCATTGATAAAGGGCCTGCACAGCGCAGCGTCGTGCGCGCACGCGGCCGCGGATAGGAGCAGTCATTCGCGTAATTTACGCATGAGCGAGATCATTTCGATCGCGGTCAGGGCGGCATCGGCCCCGCGGTTTCCCGCCTTGCCGCCAGCCCGCTCGATCGCCTGTTCGACGGTCTCGACCGTCAATACGCCGAACACGACCGGAATACTCGATCCAAGGCTGACCTCGGCCAATCCCGTGGCACAGCCTGCGGCGATGTGCTCAAAATGAGCCGTGGCTCCGCGGATAATGGTGCCCAGCGCGATGATCGCATCGAACTTAGCGCTTCCCGCCATGGTTTTGGCAATGAGTGGCGCTTCCCATGCGCCGGGGACGTTCACGAGGGTGATATTGCGCTCCGGGATCCTATGGCGGCGCAACGTTTCCACACATCCGCTAACCAGGTTTTCGACGATAAAGCCGTTAAACCGGCTCGCGATGATCCCGAATCGCGCTGGCGGATCCAAAACTGCCTGGCCTGCGATGGCGATGATGTCACCCATAACGTGCGCTCGCTCGATCATTAATTCACGTATTCTACGACTTCCAAGCCGAAACCGGAGAGAGAGTGGATGCGTTTAGGTGCGCTCAGAACCCGCATCTTGCGCACGCCGAGATCCGCAAGGATCTGTGCCCCCAGGCCGATCGTACGCAGATCATCCGGCTTGTGGCGGCTCCCGCGTGATTCGGCCGCGCCTCGCTCTTCAAAGCTAACGATCTGACGAATGAGATCCGCCGCCTCGATTTGGTTGCAAAGGATGACGACGACTCCGCTCGATTCCCGCGCGACGCGCATGAGCACGTCGCGCAAGCGCCAACCGCATTCCTGCCGCAGGCTCCCGGTTAAATCACAAAGCGGGTTGTTGATATGCACACGAACTAGCGCCGGTTGCTGTGCGTCGATGGGGTCTTTGACCAGTGCGAAGTGCAGGTTCTTGCCGATTTGGTCTTGAAAGGCTACGAGCCGAAATTCTCCGAACTCGGTTGTCAACGCGCTCTCGGCGACCCGATCGACGGTCTTCTCGTGTTGCATCCTGAAACGGATGAGATCGGAGATGGTTCCGATCTGCAAGCCGTGCTGCTCGGCGATCA
>JBOIDM010000023.1:0-9466 GCA_050740575.1 Gammaproteobacteria bacterium | reverse complement strand
AATTGATCTAGACCGGAAGGCAAAAGCGGGATCGGTGCCCGCTTATGTTGCATGATTACATCTAGCACGGAGGCGGATTGGTAGGGTTTCACGCCCGTCAGCATTTCATGCAGGATCACGCCCAGGGCATAAATGTCGGCGCGGCCGTCGATGGAGCCAGGCTCCGCTTGCTCCGGCGCCATGTAGTTCGGGCTGCCGAGGAAGATACCGGTTTGCGTCAGGTCGAGGTCGGTCGTAAGTTGTTTCGCGATGCCAAAGTCACTCAGCAAAGGCGTGCCGTCCTTTCGGAATAGAATATTCGCCGGCTTGACATCGCGATGGACGATACCTTTCTTATGCGCAACGCTGAGCCCGCTACCGACCGCAATCAAGATGTCGAGGGCGTCAAAGGGGGTCATGACCCCGCGCATGCGTTTGCGCAGGTCGCCGCCCTCGACGTACTCCATCGACATATAAGCGGCATCATCGCAGGCGCCGATGTCGTAAATCGTAATGATATGCGGGTGATTGAGCGAGGCGACGATGCGCGCTTCGTTGATAAAGCGTTCGAAATCCTGCGGGCTTTTGCGCCTATCCGTATGCAGCACTTTCAAAACGACCAATCGGCCCAGCGAGTCCTGGCGCGCCAAATAGGCGGTCGCCATGCCACCCGCGCCTATTTTCTGTTGAACCGTGTACCCCGTGATCTCCATATGCTCTAATTATAACAATGCAACGTGCGGCAACGTTCTTCCGCTGCGCGAGCGCAATTTAGAGGATCAGTTTTTTGGAACGCTTTTCGCCTTACTTACGATATTGATTCAGAATTAATGACCACTATCGTAAAAAAAACGGCTTCAGAGACCCCTATGCTAGCGCAAACCAAGAACCATGCCATTCCACGTACCCAGACTCGCTCGCTGATCACTAAGATTCTAGAAGAACGCAAGGACGTGTTGGTCCTACTCTGTAAGGTTTCGGGCTTGGCGCCCTTTCCAGCGAGTAAACCGCTGGTGCCCTTAATGACCGAGTTTTGTGAACTCCTGGTCGATTACATCGCGGCGGCGCATTTTGGTCTTTATCAGCGTCTTTCCGAAGGCCAGGAACGGCGGCGGGCAGTGGTCGATCTGGCGATGGAGATCTATCCGGACATTGACCGCACCACCCAGATTGCACTTGCGTTCAATGACAAGTACGCGGAGGCGATGCCTTCCGAGGATCTCACCGCCCTGCACCGGGATCTCTCGCATCTAGGCGAAATCCTCGCTAACCGAATCGATCTCGAGGACCGTTTGATTGCCGCGATGCTGGGCGAGCCCATCGGTCCCGCCCGATCAGCCGCCTAGATCATCGAAATTCCCGGCGCCATGGGTGAGGGCAGCAGGTCTCTCGAGCAAAGGGATCTCGCTGTCTTATGGCACCCCTGCAGCCAGATGAAGGATCACGAATGGCTACCCATAATCCCCATCCGACGCGGGCGCGGCGTGTGGCTCGAGGACTTCGACGGCCGGCGTTATCTCGACGCGATCAGCTCCTGGTGGGTCAATCTCTTCGGCCATAGCCATCCGCAAATCAATGCCGCGGTGAAGGCGCAAGTAGATGAGATCGAGCAGGTATTGCTCGCTGGGTTCACGCACGAAGCGGCTATCGGGCTGGCCGAACGGCTGGTCGCGATCACACCCGCAAGCTTGACGAAGTGTTTTTTCGCCGACAACGGCTCGTGCGCCGTCGAGGTGGCGCTCAAGATGAGCTTTCATTTTTGGCGCAATCGCGGCAAGTCGCGCAAGACCCGCTTCATCTGTCTTGAGAATGCTTACCACGGCGAGACGCTCGGGGCGCTTTCCGTGTCACAGATCCCTCTCTACCGTGACACCTATGCGCCCTTGCTGAGGGATGCGATCGTGGCGCCCTCCCCGGATTGCTACCGGCGCGCGCCGGGAGAGACCTGGGCGGATTGTTCGCGGCGCGGATTCGAAGCGATGGCCGACATCCTCGAGCGCCACGCCGATGAGGTGTGTGCGGTCATCGTCGAGCCGCTGGTTCAATGCGCGGGCCAGATGCGCATGTACGATCCCGTATACTTAAGCCTATTACGCGCGGCCTGCCGGCAATACCGCGTGCATCTGATTGCCGATGAGATCGCGGTCGGGTTCGGTCGCACGGGGACCCTTTTCGCTTGCGAGCAAGCCGCGATCGCGCCCGACTTTCTGTGCCTGTCGAAAGGGCTGACGGGAGGTTACCTTCCGCTCAGCGCGGTGTTGACCACGGAAGAAATTTACCGGGCATTTTACGCTGACTATGACACGCTGACCGCCTTCCTCCATTCCCACAGTTATACCGGCAATCCGCTCGCTTGCCGTGCCGCGCTCGCCACGCTATCGATTTTCGATGAGCAACCCGTCCTCGAGCAAAATCGTCAACTCGCGCAGGCCATGGCCGCCGCGACGGCGCATTTCACGGACCATCCTCACGTCGCGGAAGTGCGTCAGACGGGCATGATCCTCGCCGTCGAAATCGTCCAGGACAAGGCGAGTAAAACACCCTACCCCTGGCAAGAACGGCGCGGCCTTCGGATCTACCGCCACGCGCTCGTGCGCGGTGTGCTGCTGCGTCCCTTGGGAAACGTCATCTATTTCATGCCGCCCTATGTCATAACCGAAGACGAGATCTGTCATTTAGCCGAGGTGGCTTGGGAGGGCATCAACCTCGCGACCGCCGATTGATAATGCGCATCCCCCGCGTCTACGTTGACGCGCCCCTCGAATGCGGTGCAATGCTTACCTTACCGGAGTCCTGCGCCGACCATTTGGCGCGCGTACTGCGCTTGAGAGCGGGGGATACAATCGCGCTTTTTAACGGCCAGGGCGGGGAGTGGGAGGCGACGATCGCATCGGTCCGGCGCGCGGAGACGGCCGTGACCATCGGTCCCCACCACGCCATTGAACGGGAGTCGTCCTTGCGCGTGACGCTGGCGCAGGGCCTAGCACGCGGCGAGCGCATGGACTACACGATCCAGAAAGCCGTTGAGCTCGGAGTCGCGCACATCGTGCCCATCGCGGCGCGACGCTCGGTGGTGCAACTGGCAGAGGCGCGCGCCGAACGTCGCCTGCATCACTGGCGCAAAGTGATCCGGCATGCATGCGAACAGTGTGGGCGCAATCGTCTACCCGCGATCGAACCCGTGGTCGAATTTCCCACCTGGCTGGCGCGCGGGTCTATGGGGGTCAACGTGATGCTTGTGGCGGCGGGCGAAACTATGCTGTCGGAACTAACCCTAACCGAGCCGCGGCTCACGCTATTGGCCGGACCCGAAGGAGGATGGAGCGAGGAGGAGGTGTACGCGGCGCGCCAGGCCGGGTTCCTGGCCTTGCGCCTGGGGCCGCGGATCCTGCGCACGGAGACGGCTGCGCTCGCCGCGCTCAGCGCGTTTAATAGCTTGTGGGGAGACATGCGTTGATTAATTTTATACGCATACTCCGCGGTCTTGCCGCGGGTACTTTAGCGATGGGGTTTCCAAAGGGGAGAAGCGCAACTCTCCCCTATGGTCAAGGGCGGGGTTCATACCCCGCCCGCGAAGTATATAGATTAAAGCCACCATCGCTGTTCCGTCCGGTGTGGTAGACTGATCGCTACGTTGCCCCGGCTGATTGACACCAGCGCCGTTAAGCCACCGCGTGAAGCCCGACTCAATCAAAGACAGCCTCTGGAGCTCGCGGTTTTCCGAACCGACAGACGCCTTCGTCCAACGTTTCACGGCCTCCGTTCCTTTTGATAATCGCCTCTACTGGCACGATATCGAGGGGTCCAAAGCGCACGCGCGCATGCTGGCCAGGACCGGGGTGCTCAATGCCGCTGAATGCGATGCTATCGTCACCGCTCTCGACGCCATCCGCGACGCCATCGAGCGAGACGAGTTCGAGTGGTCTATCGCGCTCGAAGACGTGCATATGAACATTGAGGCGCGGCTCACGGAACGCATCGGCGACGTAGGCAAGAAACTCCATACCGGCCGCTCGCGTAATGACCAAGTGGCCACCGACATACGGCTCTACCTGCGCGCCGAGATCGATGCCATTTTGGACCAACTGCGCACACTAATGACCGCAATCGTGGATCTGGCCGAGCGTGAAGCCGCGACCATCCTGCCCGGCTACACGCACCTGCAAACGGCGCAACCCGTGACCTTCGGCCACCACATGCTGGCGTGGTTTGAGATGTTTCTACGTGATCGCGACCGGCTACGCGATTGCCGCAAACGCGTCGATGTTCTGCCCTTGGGCGCGGCGGCTCTCGCCGGCACGAGCTTTCCCATCGATCGCGAGTTCACCGCCCGGGCGCTCGGGTTCGAGAGCGTCGCCGAGAATTCTCTCGATGCCGTGAGTGATCGCGACTTTGCGATCGAGTTCGCGGCCTGCGCAGCGCTCATCCTGATGCACCTCTCCCGCTGTTCCGAGGAGCTCGTCCTATGGTCCTCGCAAGCTTTCGATTTCATCGAGCTCGGCGACGCCTTCTGCACCGGCTCCTCCATCATGCCGCAGAAGAAGAACCCGGACGTGCCGGAGCTCGTGCGCGGGAAGAGTGGGCGCGTCTACGGTCATTTGATGGGGCTCTTGACGCTGATGAAATCGCAGCCCTTGGCCTACAATAAGGACAACCAGGAAGATAAAGAGCCCTTGTTCGATATTGTCGACACCGTCAAGGCTTGTCTACGCGCCTACACGGATCTCGTGCCCGCCATCGCGATCAAGCGCGAGCGGATGGGCGAAGCGGCGCGCTGCGGGTATATTACGGCCACCGATCTGGCGGACTACCTGGCCCGCAAAGGAGTGCCGTTCCGCGACGCGCACGCCGCTGTCGGCCACGCCGTCCGCTACGCTATCGCTCAGCGGAAAGACCTGGCTGAGCTGACGCTCGCCGAACTGCGGCAATTTTCACCCGGCATCGAGGACGACGTATTCAGTGTATTGACCTTGGAAGGATCGGTGGCGGCGCGTAATCATTTCGGCGGCACGGCGCCCGAGCAAGTGCGCGCGGCCGTCCAGCGGGCGCGCCGGCGCTTAAGGCTTAAGGAAGTAAAGGCATGACCAAGCTTCTGAAGATCATCGTCGCGGTGGTCGGACTCGCGGTCATCTTGATGGTCGCGGCCGCGATCATGATCCCCATGTTCGTAAACCCCAACGACTTCAAAGGCGAAATTATCCGGCAGGTGGAACATACAACGGGTAGAAAACTCGAGTTGGCGGGTGATATCGGACTCACGGTGTTTCCTTGGCTGGGCCTGGAGCTCGGCGCGACCACGCTCGGCAATGCGCCCGGATTCGGCGGGCAGCCCTTTCTTAGATCCGAGCGCGTGCAGGTGCGGGTCAAGCTGCTGCCATTGCTGCAACAGCAGGTTGAGATGGATACCGTCACGATCGAGGGGCTGGAGCTGAATCTCGCGCGCGATAAATCGGGAAAGTCCAACTGGGACGATTTGCTTGAGAAGGGCGCGCCGGCGCAAGCGACGCCCCAAGCCGAAGCCCCGGCGGCCAAGCCGGACGCAGCGGGCGAGGCCACGCCGCCTGTAGTCGCCTTGGCCTTCGGCGGTGTCGATCTCAAAGGGGGCCGGATCACTTGGGATGACCGGCAACAGGGCGAACGCTACGCGATTGAAGATCTGAACCTCGAAACTGGAGCGATCGTTCCGGGCGAGCCGGTGCCGCTCGATCTCTCCTTAACATTCGACGCGGGCTCCCTAGGCCTCGCGGGCAATCTGGTCCTAGGGGGCACCGCCGACTATGATCTTGAAAGCCGGCGTTACGGGGTTAAATCGTTCGATTTCACGGCCAAGCTCACGGGTAAATCGGTGCCTGGCGGCGCGCTCGATGTCAATTTCACGGCTGAGCATGTCAATGCCGATCTCAAGCAAAACGCGGCCACGCTGTCCGGCCTGGCGCTCGATGCCGGCGGGGCAAGTCTGAGCGGCGATATCCAGGTGCAGAATCTCGCGTCAGGTAAACCTGCCGTCACCTACACGCTGAACGCCAAAGGCCGAGAAGTTTCGGGATTAATCAAGGCGGCGGGCGAGGCATTCAACATCGCGGGGATCCCCAAGTCACTCACGGCGCTCAGCATTGATATGGGGATGAGCGGCACCGCGGCCAAGGTCGCGGTCAAGCCGCTCAAGTTTCAAGCCGCCTTGCAAGCGGCCGGTGCGAAAGGGCCGCTCACTCTCGATTTGCAGAGCGAGCGCGTGGACTTCGATCTCACCAGCAAAGCGGTTGCGGTCAAGTCCGGAGCGCTCAAGATCACCGGCGATGACGTCGTTCCAGCATTAAAGGAGTTCGGTATGAGCAACCCCGGTTTGGAGGAGTTGGCGATCGGGCTCAACATGGATACGGAATTCTCGGGCACGGGCACGAAGCTCACGCTCGCGCCCTTTAATGTCAAGGCCGCACTAGCGAGCGACACCCTGCCGAACAAGTCGGCCGAGGTCACGCTCGCAACGCGCGCCGAGATCGATCTCGACAAGCAGACGGCGGCGTTCAATGACCTCGCCTTGCGGGGTCTTGGCCTCGATCTCCGGGGTGCGGTGCAGGCCGAGAACATTCAGAAGGATCCGAAGTTTGGCGGGACGCTCAAGCTCCAGCCTTTCGATGCGCGCAAGCTGCTCACGCAATTGGGTCAGGCCGTGCCCGAGACCGCCGATCCGAAGGCATTTAGGAACGTCGGCTTCGAGAGTGCGTTCGCGGGATCGAAGAATAGTATTAACTTGAGCGATCTCGCGCTACGGCTCGACGACACGCAAATTAGAGGCACTCTGAGCGTCGCCGATTTTTCGCGGCCCGCCATCGGCTTTAAGCTCGATGCGGACGGGATCGACGCCGATCGTTATATGCCGCCTGAGAAAGCGAAAAAGGGCGGGGTGGGCGATCCCCAGAAGAGCGACAAACCCCGCGCCAAGAAAGCCCGCGGCGACCGTGATGCGGGGAGTGCCACGGATGACGCCGCCCCCGTCGGCGCCACGGGCGCGCTAAACCTCAAGGGCGTGCTCACCGTGGGCAAGCTCAAGATCGCAAACGCCACGTTGACCCAGCTTAGCGTGGCCGTTAACGCGAAAGATGGCGACATCCACCTCAACCCGATTGCGGCCGACCTCTACCAAGGCAAAATCGCGGGGAGTGTGGGCCTCAATACCCGGGCGGCGCAACCGAAGTTGAGCATGAATGAGTCTCTGACCGGTGTGCAGATCGAGCCGCTGCTCAAGGACCTCTCGGGTGAGGCCAAGATCGCCGGGACGGCGGATCTCAAGATGAAGATCAGCGCGGCCGGGGCGAGTGCCGATGCGATCAAGCGCACGCTCTCGGGCAAGGCGGCATTCCAGGTGCTGGACGGTGCTCTCATCGGCGTCAATCTCGGTCAATTGATGCGAAAGGCGCAAGCAGGCTTTGCCGGCAAAGTCGATGAAAATGCGAAAACGGACTTCAGCGAGATGGCGGGCACCTTGATTTTCGACCAGGGTGTCGTCAGCAATCAAGATCTGGTTCTGAAATCACCGTTGCTACGGGTCGCCGGGAAAGGTCAAGCAAACCTCGTGAGCGAACGCATCGACTATACCCTGAACACAACGCTATCCGCGACCGCCGAAGGGCAAGGCGGTAAGGACCTTACCGATCTCCGGGGTATCACGATCCCGATCAAGGTGAGCGGCACTTTCGACGATCCCCGCTATGCCCCAGATGTGGCCGGTCTCGCCAAGGCCAAAGCGGAAAAAGCGTTGGAGAAAAACAAGGCAAAGATAACCGAAAAGCTCAAGGATCTGCTTCGATTCTAAGCAAAGCGGCCTGCGGCGAACGTCAAGTAGCTGTGGATAAATTCAGCTTTCGGTTATTGCGTTGGTATCGCCTGCACGGCCGGAAGGATCTCCCGTGGCAACGCGTGCCGTCACCTTATCGCGTATGGATTTCCGAAGTCATGCTGCAGCAGACGCAAGTCTCGACCGTCATCTCCTTTTTCGAGCGGTTTATCATACGCTTCCCTAATGTGAAGGAGCTTGCCGAGGCGCCGCTCGATGAGGTCCTGCATCACTGGTCCGGGCTCGGCTACTATGCGCGGGCACGGAACCTCCATCAGGCCGCGCGCATCGTATTCGAGCGCCATGGAGGCGAGATTCCACGGGATCTCGAAGATCTCATGCGCTTACCCGGCGTCGGCCGCTCCACGGCGGGCGCCATACTGTCGCTGGCGTTCGGCGAACGCCAGCCGATACTCGACGGCAATGTCAAACGCGTCCTCACGCGTTACCACGCCATCGGTGGGTGGCCGGGTTCGCCTTCCGTCGAACGGAACTTATGGGCCCGCTCGGAACAGCATACGCCAGCGGCGCACGTATCGGTATATACGCAGGCGATCATGGACCTCGGTGCGACCCTATGCACGCGAAGCGCTCCGCGCTGCGGCGCGTGTCCCGTGCGCGCGGAGTGTCGAGCATACCGGCTCGGACGCGTTTCAGGTTATCCCGAAGGGAAACCCAGAAGGGTGCTACCGAAACGCACGACGTGCTTCGTGATCGTGCAAAATGCCAGGGCGGAAATCCTGCTGGAACAACGGCCTCCGGCCGGGATCTGGGGTGGCCTATGGAGCTTCCCCGAATGCCCGCCGAGTACCGACCCCATCGACTGGTGTTGGCGCCACCTCGGCGTCGAGCCAACACAGCTCCAAAACGGGCAACCGTTCCGGCACACGTTCAGCCATTTCAATCTAGAGATTCGTCCAGTATATCTGCGGGTAGGGGAGCTCCGATCCAGGGTTAGCGATCACGTCGCGACGCTCTGGTACAGCAAGGCGTCCTCGCGGCCCCTCGGCCTCGCGGCCCCTGCCATGAAACTTCTGAAAACTCTCAGTCAATGAATCAGGTGTGCCTATGTCACGCATCGTAACTTGCATTAAGCTCGGGAAAGAAGCCGAGGGGTTGACCGCCGCACCGTATCCGGGAGATCTCGGCCGGCGTATCTATGAGAACATCTCCAAGGAGGCCTGGCAGATGTGGCTTAAACACCAAACCATGCTTATTAACGAATACCGCTTGACCCCGCTCGACCCCAAGGCGCGCGCGTTTCTGGAACACGAAATGGAAAGATTCTTTTTCGGTCAAGGCTCCGCAACGCCGGAAGGCTACGTGCCGCCTGCGTAAAAGCAAGGCATTTATCTCGTCGTTGGCCGTCCCTTGACGCGCGTCATCACGCCCGTTCTAATAGCGCGTCCGAAACACCCGGGCCAGGTAGCTCAGTCGGTAGAGCAGGGGACTGAAAATCCCTGTGTCGGCAGTTCGATTCTGTCCCTGGCCACCAAAAATCAATCGGTTAGAGCACCATCGGCAAAGCCGCTGTCTAATATCGGTCGGTTTGTCTAATATTTCTTGCGCAATGGCGTAACTTTTTGTGCTTGTTTGTGGCGGATATATCGCCTTGTTGTACCCGCATCCTCATGGCCTAATAGCTCCTGGGCA
>JBOIDM010000022.1:0-10932 GCA_050740575.1 Gammaproteobacteria bacterium | reverse complement strand
GTGTACATCGCTCTCGATGAGATCCAAGGTCGGGATCACGAGCAGCTCGCGGTGCCGTTCCCGCCGCCGGGTGAGCACGCGGATGCGGTAGTCTTGGCCGCTCAGGGCATTGACGAGATGGCGCCCGACAAAGCCGGTGCCTCCCAGGATGGCAATGGTTTTGATGATCATAGTCTAACCGTAATTCTGAATACCCCGCCGTCTACGGCGGGTACGTTAGCATTGGGGTTTCCAAAGGGGAGTAGTGCAACTCTCCCCTTTGGTCAAGGGCGGGGTCCATACCCCGCCCGCGAAGTATATTGATTGTTCGCGGCGGCGCAGGTCATTTGCGTCGCGGCGGTTCTGGCAAGTGGATACACTGCCCCAAGCCGCTCGGTAATAGGCGTCACCCGCTTCCCCATGCGCCACTCGTAGAGCGCGGTGTAGAAGAACGTGTTGCGCACATAACGGCGCGTCTCTACATAGGGGATCGTTTCTACCCAGAACTCCGCGTTTTGGCAAGCCCCTTGCGGCCGCCAGAGTTCAACCCTGCCGGGGCCCGCGTTGTAGGCGGCGGCCGCCATGGCCAGGTTGCCGTCGAAGCGCGCCAGCATTTGGCCTAAATAGCCGCTGCCGAGCGCGATGTTGATCTTGGGATCATAGAGCTTGACATCGACCGCCAAGCACATGCCCAGGTCTTTCGCTACCTGCCTTCCCGTGCCCGGGAGCACTTGCATGAGACCGACCGCCCCCGCCGCCGAGCGCGCCTGATCGAAGAACGCGCTTTCCGCGCGCATGATACTGTAAAGGATAGCAGGTTCGATGTTGGATCGTGCCGCGTTCTCGGGTACCCAGGACGCATAGGGCGTCGGAAAGCGAAATTCGAGATCATCGTAGGCTTTGACCTTCCCGAGCGCGAAAATCACCCGATCGTGCCAGCCCCACTCATGGGCGATGGCGGCCGCGGCGGGAACGGCGCGATCAGGCAGGTGATTCACCGTGTAAGTCCATTCGCTGCGCGCTTCCCGCAGATATCCGGCGAGCCATAGCTCGCGGGCGCGCACCATGCCCGGCCATGATCGTATGCGGGCGTCTTCCGCCGTCGACAGGCGAGTCGGTCGATGGCCGAAGCGATAGGGCAGGCCCAGCCGATCGGCCGCCGCGAAACCGTAATAGTCGCGTTCGGCCGCCAGGTCTTCGAATAGCCCGCGTGCCGCGGGCGCATGTCCGGTGGACTCCAAAGCGCGGGCGCGCCAGTAGCGCCAGCGCAAGGGATTCATGTCCCCGACCGCTTCGCGTTCGGCCCAACGCGCGAGATCGGGCCATGCCTCGGTTGCGATCGCCAAACGCAACTGCGCGCGCTGGACCCGCGCGTCCACGGCATCCGCGTCGATCGAATACAGCCAGGCAAACGCCTGCGGCAGACGTTGATCGGCGGCGGCCAAACCGAGGCTGCGCTCGATCTGCCCGGTGAGCGGATCGCCGGATTTAAAGCGCGGCGCAAACCGTCTCCAAGCCGCATAAGCGTCCTCGGCGTCGGTGCGCGCCAGCTGGGCGATGCCATGCGCGATGATCTCGCGGGCCATCGGATGATCGTGCTTGAAGTCCTCGCTTGCCAGCGCCTTGGCCGGATCGTTATGGCTGGTGATCCAGAGCGTGACCCAGCCTCGCTCGCCCGGTAATAGCCTGTCACCGAGATTAGCGGCTAGGCGTGTCTCACCGGCCGCCATCGCCAGCCGGATCCGCCGCCAAATCAAGTCCTCGGTCCAAAGGGCGCTCTTGCTCAAGGCAGCGAAAGCCGGATCGCATTCCGCGGGCCGTGGGACTCCGCTCAGCCACAGTTGTTTGATCTCTTCCAGCACGGTGTTGTTCGATCCCCGCCGCAGTTGGGCCGTAATGTGGTGACACTGCAATACCGGATCTTCCTGGGCTATATAAAAATCCACATAATTGAGCCAATCGCCCCGCGCGGCGAGCGTGCGTAGCCAGGCGGTCCGCAGTGGCGCGGCGAGCGGTGTGTCGGGATAAGCATCCAAAAACTCGCGGACTTCTCGGGGCGCGGCTTGGGCGAGGCGCGGGCGCAGGTAGTCGTAGCGCAGGTAGGGATACAGGGCGTAGCCCTGGAGACCGAGCGCCAGCGTGTGAAACTCTTCGAGATCTCCCGTGCGCAAGGCCTCACGCGCACGGCCAAAACTCTCGCGCTCGGCGCTAGGCCCATCCGGCCCCGGTCCGGCGTCGGCCTGGCCGAGCGCACATACGAGCGCGACGGTAATCCAACCGAGCGCTGGCAAAGACGCGAGGTGGCGCGCGTGCATGGGCGACGGAATGCGCTTGAAATTGCGAGCCATTCCAAATTCTAAACCGGTTTGTGCTTGAATGCATCGCGGCGTTTCTTGAATGGTGCTACGCTGTATCCACGTATGCGCACCGGAACGCAGGGCGGGGCCCGAGATCGCACACTGCTCGGCGGGTTGCGGCGGGCGTCGGCTCCGTGTTGGCCATGGCGATCCTGATCGCATATCTGGTGCTCGGAACGCTCGCCGGGATCCTCGCCGGGCTGTTTGGGCTCGGAGGCGGCATCGTGATTGTGCCCGGTCTCTATTTCTTGTTTCTGGCGCAGGGATTCTCGGAGCAGGTTTGCATGCACCTCGCCGTCGGCAGTTCGCTCGCGAGCGTGGTCTTTACCTCGATGTCCTCGGCTCTAGCGCATCATCGCCAGGGTTCCGTGCATTGGACCGCGGTGCGGGGATTGACGCCCGGGATTTTGGCCGGGGCCGCGCTCGGCGCCGCGCTTGCCGATCTTATCCCCGAGCGGGGCTTGCGGCTGGCGTTTGGTCTCTTCGAGCTCGTCGTCGCCGCGCAACTGCTCGTTGGCTTTAAATCGGCCCCGCACCGCGAGTTACCTGGCAGGGGGGTGCTCGGCCTCACGGGCGTTGTGATCGGTATGGTTTCCGCGCTTCTCGGGATCGGGGGCGGCACGCTGACCGTGCCGGTCTTGTTATGGTGTAATGTAGCGATGCATCCCGCCGTGGGTGCGTCAGCGGCCTGCGGTTTGCCGATCGCGCTCGCGGGTGCGCTAGGGTTCGTGATCACGGGCTGGGATGGGGCCGGCTTGCCGCACTGGAGCAGCGGTTATCTGTACTGGCCGGCCGTGACGGCGGTGGCCGGGGGAAGTGTCTTGTTCGCCCCGCTCGGTGCGCGCCTCGCCCACAGTCTGCCGGTGGCGAGTCTGAAGCGGCTATTCGCGCTGGTGGTGGCGGGCATCGGCATACGCATCCTTATCTAACTTTGAGCGCCGGTTTTTTTGAGTTTAGTAGAGCTTACACGCAAGCGCTATGTCCAAGATCCTACTGCCGATCCTGATTTTCTTAGTTTTACCGCTCGGGCTCGTGGCCGGCGCTCTGGCGGGAAACCGCTTACCGTGGCTGGAACCGCCCGGCCCGTGGGTGAGGCTCAAGACCTATCTCGGTTCCAATGTGGCGCGGACGGATGCGGCCGGTGCCTTCACTGAGCTACGGCCCCGGGTCTATCACACGGTGCCTGAAGAGGTCTTTCCCAAGGCGCGGGAGGCGATGGCAGAACTCGGTTGGGAAGTCGTTCGGGAACATCGAGACGGGCTTCGGCTCGACGCGGTAGTGACCACGCGGCTATTGCGTTTCAAGGACGATTTCGTGGTGCGGCTCGCGCCGGGGGAGGGGCAAACCGCTGTCCACGCCGAATCGCGTTCGCGTGTGGGCCGGGGCGATCTCGGGGCCAACACGCGCCATATTCTCGATTTCTATGAGCGCTTGGACCCGGTGCCTTGAGGGAGATGAGACCTAGCCGGATTCCGGACCACGCCGCCTTGGCGGTGGCGACGCGCGGGGTGGCGGTAGAGAGCATCCACTACGGGTCGATTGCGGCGGTCGATTCCAAGGGCCGGCTCATCGCCAGCGCGGGCGATCCGCGTGCGTTGACCTTCACGCGCTCGGCCTGTAAACCGCTGCAAGTATTTCCCTTGCTCGCCGAGGACGGCGTGCAGCGCTTTGCGTTCACGCCCGAGGAGATCGCGATCATGTGCGCGAGTCATTCCGGCGAACCCAAGCACGTCAAAGCAGTGCTTGGGATCCTCTCGAAGATCGGGTGCAACCGGCGTGATCTTCAGTGTGGGGTACATGTACCGTTGCTGTATCAAGCGTTTGGCCGGCAGCCAAAGGCAAGCGAGACGTTTAACGCGCTCCACCATAACTGTTCCGGGAAGCATGCGGGGATGTTGGCGCTCGCCTGCTTGATCGAGGCCCCGATCAAAGACTATCTCAGCGTGGAGGACCCGGTCCAACAACGCATCTTGGCGGCTATTGCGAGCATGGCGGATGTGCCCCTGGGCGACATCGTCGTCGGAATCGACGGCTGCAGCGCGCCGAACGCGGCCATTCCCCTGCGGGCGCTGGCGCTGGCCTATGCGCGGCTCGCGGGCGGGGAAGGGATGTACGCCGAGGTGAGTGGGAGCGTTTTCTCCGCCGTCAGCGCCCACCCCGGCATGGTGTCCGGCACCGGCCGGTTTGATCACGCATTGACCCAAAGCGGCCGCGGGAAGTGGGTGAGCAAGGGAGGGGCGGAAGGCGTCGAGGGCATAGGCATCAAGGGCCGCGGCTGGGGCATCGCCATCAAAATCGCGGACGGTGCGCCACGCGCGCTGCACGTGGTGACGATCGAGGTCTTGCACCAGCTCGGGGTGTTGAAACCACCGCTCGCTAAGGCGCTTATCCCCTACCGCCGGGCGTCGCTTCTAAACGCGCGCGGAGTGGAGACCGGCGAGGTGATGCCGGTGTTTAAGCTAGGCTAGGGATGTGAGCGAGCAGCCGAGCGGCAGCCCGGAGCGCCGACGCGCTCAACCGTCTGAGCGCCGGCAAAAAATAGGCGGGGCCCCGGTCGCGTGACCCGGACCCTGCGTGTCATCTTATCCCCCTCCAAGTCAGGGAACGCTCGTCCTGCGCTCGCACTTGTTGGCCGTATCGGCGCCACTTCCTCCGTTGCACCGATCACGACCCCCCCCTCCGTTTAACACGTCTCTGTCGGCCTCACCGAAGAGCCGGTCTCCGCCCGGACCCCCGAATAGGCGATCCTTGCCGGAGCCGCCACAAATGACGTCATTGCCCCCGTTACCGCGGATCACGTCGTTGCCACCAAGGCCATGGATCACATCGTCACCCGGAGTACCCGTGAGGGCATCGGCGACGCTGGTGCCTACGATGGTCGCCGGCAAACCGTTACACGTTACCGGGTTTGGTGGCGGTGGCGGTGGCGGGGGTGGTGCGCTCACGCACCGATAGATTCGAACGTCGTCAACGTCCGATCCGACCGAGGCCACGATGCTGTCGGCGCCGAAGCGGAAGCGGAAGCGCGCGTTTTGCCCCGCCAGGCTCGTCAGATTGAGCTGGGTTGCGGTGTAGCCGAAGCTCTCGCCCACGAAGGCCGCGCGCCCGCCCAGAGGATTGCCACAACAGGACGAAAGTGTTCCGTTGTAGGGCGCCCCGGCGATGATCAAGCTGCCGGCATCGTTCCAGCTCGCCCCGCCATTGGTGCTGAACTCGACGACCGCGCCGTCAAAGAAGGTCGAGAAGAACTCCTCGAATTCCCACACATGGCTGAACTGCATGCGAGCCCCCCCGGCGGGGATCGGGACGTCCAGATTCATGGCAACGCTGGAGTCGGTGATTCCTCCTCCGGGTGCATTGTCGAGATGGAAGACACCGGTCTTGGCGAAAAAACTCCCTAGGAACCAGGAATTCGATCCGGCAGCCGTTTGGGTGACGAAGTTGCCGCCACCCGCTTCCAGACCGTCGAAGAAGAGGTCTGTCCGGGTCTGGCCCGCCGGACAAAGCTCGGGCTCG
The DNA here is from genome assembly GCA_050740575.1 of Gammaproteobacteria bacterium. Taxonomy (GTDB): domain Bacteria; phylum Pseudomonadota; class Gammaproteobacteria; order JACCXJ01; family JACCXJ01; genus USCg-Taylor. The sequence goes on along the minus strand of JBOIDM010000022.1, from coordinate 5,080 downwards.
CCCGGGATCGCGCAGATCGCCTGGGGCATCTCCACGGCATCGAGGGCGTCCTTGACCGCGCCGCAGTCGGCAGGTGTGATGCCCGCGGTGCCGATGAGATCGCTACAGGCCTGCTGCAAGGACCGATAGTTGTCGAGGAAGTTGGAGCCCGTGGTCAAATAACTGGTCAACGTCCGGTATTGGATCTTGCCCGCCTTGGTGAGGCCGATGCCTGTGACGGTCCTTCCGTTAAAGGCCCCACCGTCCACCATCAGTGCGTAGGCGTGGTTCGGCACGCCGCTGTTGCTGTGCACCCCGCCCTGGTCGTTAATAAACGGGACGCACTTAAACTGAGTATCGGATACCTTTCCGGGATCCCCGAAGGCATTGGGGTTCATCATGTTACGAATGGCGCCGAACCCGGGCAGGTCTTCGCCCACGAGCCAACGCACTGCGGGGGTGTCCGTTCCGCCGGTATTGGTGAGGTCCACGGTCTCCCCGAAGATGTCCGAAAACGACTCGTTCAACGCACCGGATTGCATGTAATAAAACAAGTTCGCGGAGAACTCAGTGACAGCATGGGTCAGCTCGTGGGCATCGACATCGTCGGCCAGCGAGAACCCTTCCCCGTAAACCATTTGGACCCCATTCCAGAAGGCATTTTGGAATGGGCATTGGGCAGGTGAGGGGCAGAAGTGTGCCGTCGATAATATCGCCGCCCCCAAGCCGTCAAAACTGTCGCGTCCGTGCTCGTTGACGAAATAGTCGTAGGTGTCCCCGGAGAAGTCGTAAGCACGATCGGCGTCGGGATCACCGATCGGCGCTTGTCCCTCGGAACGCACTAAGGTCCCAGGTAACGCGTTGCTGCTGGCAGCATCGTGGATTTGCCGGTTGCGGGCGTCCGGACGCTGGCTAAAGTTGAGCAAGATGGCACCCCGCTTGGCGTCGACCCAGAAGTACTCGCGCAGATCAACCTTGCTGGCGACTAAAAACCATGCCAGCCGTGATGGGAAGGACACGCCTTCGAGGAGCCCTTTGTTCAGGATCTCGAGCCGTGGCGTGCTGATCTCGGCGTCCTCGATGAACCGCTTTTCTCGGAGCAGCTTGCTCACGATTGCCCCGGCCTCGCTTGCCCCGATCTCGGGCGTGATCTCGACCTCGGTAGGATCCGGGAGGGTCTTCGCCAGCACCGACACCACGCTTGCCCCGCGCAAATGCACGGTCAGCTCTCCTGCAGTCACGGGGATGCCCTGATGCAGTTGCTGGAGGCGCACATGGTCCATCCCAACCTCATCTTTCTTTGTGACCCGCATGACCCGGACCTGTCTCGGAGTGGTAATCCCAAAGGCCTGCCCGTGCGCGGCCATGAACGCCAACGCCCGCTCGGACGCCGGCGCAAGGCTTGGAACATTCAAGACTATCGGTTGCTGAGGCCTCGTCGATATAAAAGTGACGAGGTGGGTGACCGCGGAGCGCCTCACGTTAACCGGTGCGCCCGCAGCTCCAGCCATGGCTTCCACGCTCGCTTCCACGGCATCCAAGGCGGGTGCGGCGTGGAGCGCTGCCGAAAACGCAAAGACCAAAAACCCGCAATACAACGTGTGCTTGATGGTAGGCTGCGGCGTCTGTTTCATCACTCGTCTCCATGTTCTCGTCCGTTTTTTTTCCTACGCTGCGTTGGCGCCGTTTCACCCGTCCGATAAGCTTTTGCGGGTCGCCGGATGGTTGCTGATGCAACTCCATTGAGAGCCGTCATTCTACCGTCTCGATGGGCGTACAGGACGCCGGGAGGTTGCTTAATCGCTCATCGGTCGTGTCGGTTTTTTCTATCTCGAGAATGACGGCCTTTGCCACCGTCACGGGTCCACACGGGGCCAGCACGCATTTGATATGAGGTTGCGTTACCTCCTTCGTCGCATAAGTCACCCGTACGTAGTGATTGAGGTACTCACGCAAATCGATGGCCGCGGTCTGTTGCAAATAAATACTCTGAGTTTCGCCGCAGTACGTGGTAAGCATAAATTCCCGGCCTATCTTTTCGATCCGGGCAACCTCGGCGCGGAGCAGTCCGTTCCTCACGGGGAACGCCACCGGGTCGGGACCATGCGCCTGTTCCGCCGCTTCGGCCTGTAACGAGGTGGAAAGCCATCCTAGGTACGCGATGATAAGCGCGCGGAGGCATGGGCGAAACTTGAGGGCGATGCCTGTTGGTAGGTCGGCACCTAAGGAATGAATCGCACTCCGTCCTAAGCTTTTCCACGGGTGCTGCTTTTGGACTAAATCGAGGTTGCTGTGCAAGCGCGTTCCGCCGGTTAGAGTTAAGCGTCACCCTGTTCTCCGCGGACGCCGTAGCGTCACTGAGGCAAGGGACTATCCGCCCGACGAAGAATACCACGCGCGCTCGGGCGGATTCTGTGACTTAAGTTACATTTCGAGAGCGGCTCCCTGCACGGCTGCGCGTAACGCCGGGTGTTGTCGGATAGAACTTCATCGGCGGGGCTCAATGCCGTTCATGACGCCAAGAAGGTTGACGCGCGCGCAATAATTTGCACAATGGTGGCCCCGATTGGGGGGCGGTTCTTGAGTCATGCACGCGATCGAAGTCAAGCATCTGAGTAAACATTTTGGCACCTTGAAGGCGGTGACCGATGTGTCTTTCACGGTTGACCGCGGCGATGTCCTCGGCTTTCTCGGACCCAATGGGGCGGGCAAATCGACGGCCATGAAAATGGTCGCGGGGTTCCTCGAGCCGAGCGCAGGGACTGTGACAGTATGCGGTCATGATGTGGTCGAGAAGCCCGTCGCCGTCAAATCCAAGATGGGTTACTTGCCCGAGGGTGCGCCGCTCTATGGCGAGATGACGCCGGCGGGCTTTCTCGAGTTCATCGCCGAGGTGCGCGGGCTGACTCCCCGGCAGAGAGAGGATCGGATTGCCGATGTCGTGCGGAAGATCCACCTCGAGAGCGTTCTCCAACAACGCATCGAGACGCTATCCAAAGGTTATAAGCGCCGCGTCGGACTCGCCCAAGCCCTGCTGCACGACCCGGAGGTCTTGGTCCTCGACGAGCCGACCGATGGCCTCGATCCGAATCAAAAGTACGAGGTCCGCACGCTCATCAAGGAGATGGCCCCTCATAAAGCGATCATCATCTCGACGCATATTCTCGAAGAGGTCGATGCAGTCTGTACCCGCGCCATCATCATCGGACGCGGCCGGGTGCTTTTTTCCGGGACGCCGGCCGAGCTCGAGGCGCGCTCACGGCATTACAACGCGGTCGCCCTGCTCCTGAACCATGGCGCGGCGGGGCATGCCAAGAAGCGCTTGTTGACCTTGAGTAACGTCGAGGCCGTCGAGGAACTGCCGGCGCGCGACGGTCTTGTTCGGCTCTTGGTCCTGCCGAAAAAGAGCCGCTCGATAATCGCCGAGATCGGCGAGACCGTGCGCGGCAACGGCTGGGAGGTGGACGAACTGCGCGTGGAGACCGGGCACCTCGATGAGGTCTTCCGCACCATCACCGCGGATTTTAGCGAGGGCGCGCACGCATGAGGACCACGCTTGCAATTTTCAAACGGGAGCTTCTGGCCTATTTCGCGACGCCCGTTGCTTATGTCTTTATCGTGATCTTCTTGTTGTTGACCGGGGTCTTTACCTTTTATCTCGGCGGTTTCTACGAGGCCAATCAAGCCGACCTCGATGCTTTCTTCCAGTTCCATCCGTGGCTGTATTTATTCTTGATCCCCGCGATCTCGATGCGGCTCTGGGCCGAGGAGCGTAAGGCGGGGACGGTCGAGCTTTTGATGACGCTGCCGGTGTCCCTGACACAAGCGGTGCTGGGCAAGTTTCTGGCGGCCTGGTGTTTCACCACGCTGGCGCTGGCCCTGACGTTTCCGATCTGGATCAGCGTGAACTATTTGGGCGATCCCGACAATGGGGTCATCGCGGCCGGATATCTCGGGAGCCTGATCATGGCCGGCGGGTTTCTCGCCATCGGGGGGTGCTTCTCGGCGCTGACGAAGAGCCAGGTCGTAGCCTTCGTGCTCAGCACGAGCGTCTGCTTCTGCTTCGTGCTCAGCGGATTCCCGATGGTGCTCGATTTTTTCCAGGCCTGGATGCCGCAAGCGGTGGTCGATGCCATCGGATCCTTCAGCTTCCTCACGCATTTTTCCGCGATCCGCAAGGGTGTCATCGATATGCGAAGTCTCGTGTATTTTCTGAGCCTCATCGCCTTTTGGCTATACGCCACGACGGTCGCGATCGATGCGCGCAAGGCCAGTTAAAAACGCGTACGGACGGAGTCGGCAGTGATGACGCGCAAGTGGCTCTCGGGAGGAGGACTGGTGCTGGCGGCGGCGTTGTTCGTTTCCGTCAATATGGTGACCGGCGAGACCTTAAGCTCATGGCGATTGGACGTGACCGAGAGCCGCTTGTTTACGCTCTCGCAGGGCACCCGCAACATCCTCAAGTCAATCGAGGAACCGATTACCCTTAGGTTCTATTTTTCGTCGAAGCTGTTCTCCGGGATCCCGGCGCTGCAAAACTACGGTCAGCGCATCCGTGACTTGTTGGAGGAATATGTCGCGGTAGCCAACGGTCGACTGGTCTTGAATGTCATCGATCCCGAACCTTTTTCCGAGGCCGAGGACCAAGCGGTGACCTACGGTGTCACGCAGTTACCCGTTACCACCACCGGTGATCGGGGTTACCTGGGCCTCGCCGGCACGAACTCCACCGACGACGAGCAAACCATCGCCTTTTTTCAGCCGGAAAAAGAGCAGTCTCTCGAGTATGAGCTCACGAAGCTCGTCTACACCCTCGCCCATCCCAAGAAACGCGTGATCGGCGTCCTCAGTTCGTTGCCGATGTTCGGGGGACCGACGCAGCAGGAGTCCCAGTGGACGCTCGCGACGATGCTGCGGGAAGCGTTTGAGATCAGGGAGATCGGGCCGGAGGCGACGGACATCGGCACGGACGTGGACACCTTGCTTCTGATCCATCCCAAGCGGCTTTCCGAGCAGATGCGCTACGCGATCGATCAGTTCGTGCTCAAGGGCGGTAAGGCGATGGTCTTCATCGATCCCTTCGCCGAGGAAGACCGCTCCG
>JBOIDM010000021.1:0-3357 GCA_050740575.1 Gammaproteobacteria bacterium | reverse complement strand
GCCTGTACCCTTCGGGATCGTTGAAATCGCCGAAGGGGCCATCGATCGCCCGCAGCCCATAAGCCCGGCAGGCGACCACCATGCGCGACAAGGCCGCGTGCCATTGATCGCCCGGATAATCGGGATTGAGACCCCCGATGTTGACGGTACGCGCCCGGCAACTGGCCGCGTAATCCGCCACCCCGAAGTGCAAGGCCTCGAGCCGCCGGCAGCACCCCGCGATGGCCTCGACATTAGCCATGCCGAGCGCCGTCTCGATCAACGCCTCGAGTCCGATGCGGTGCTTGATGCCTTTTGCGATCTCGATCTGCGTGACCATCGCATCCACCATGTAGATGTCCGCGGGCACCCCGGCTTTGGGGATCAGGATCGTATCGAGCTTGTGGCCGGCCTGCTCGACGATATCGACGACATCACGGTACATGTAATGGGTGTCGATGCCGTTGATGCGTACCGAGATGGTTTTACCGCTCCAGTCGATATCGTTGAGCGCGGCGATGATATTTTTTCGCGCCCGCTCCTTATCATCGGGGGCGACCGCGTCCTCGACATCGAGAAAGACGAAGTCCGCCTCGCTCTGGGCCGCCTTCTCGATCATACCCGGATTCGATCCCGGTACCGCAAGCTCGCTGCGCTGCACGCGCTGGCGCGCGGGTTCATATCGTGTGTGACTCATATTGCCCTGCTACCAAAAGTTGTTATTTCAATCTTGTCCAGGAACAGTACCTATTTCATCGGCTTCAGGCTCTTGGTATCCTTGGCGGTCTTACGCAGATACTCCTGCGCCGCCGCGACCCCGCTGCCGAGCTGGATCGGGATCCCGAGGTCCTTCATCGCCATCTCGGCGCCGGTGATCGGCGTGAGGACCATGAGCTCGTTGAGATCGCCCAAGTGACCGATGCGGAACGCCTTACCCGCGATCTTGGCGAGACTCACGCTCAGCGCCAGGTTGAACCGCCGGTAAGCATGCCGGACCACTTCGTTGCCGTCGAATCCGGCAGGCACGTAGATGGCGTTCACGGTATCGGAATGCCACTTGGGCTCCTTCGCGACCAGCTTGAGACCCCATGCCGCGACCGCGCGGCGCACTGCCTCGGCCATGCGATGATGGCGGGCAAACACTTTATTCAAGCCTTCTTCCAGCAGCATGTCCACCGACGCCCGCAGGCCGCGCAACAGGATGGTCGCCGGTGTGTAGGGGAAAAAGCCGGTGGCGTTGGCCTTGATCATATCCTCGATATCGAAGAAACAGCGCGGGCACTTGGCGCTCAAGCGGGCCTTCAAGGCTTTCTCGCTGAAACACAGGACGGCGAGGCCGGTCGGCAGCATGAAACCCTTCTGTGAACCGGAGACCGCCACATCCACGCCCCATTCGTCCATGCGGAAATCGATGCTCGCGATCGAGCTGACGCCATCGACGATGAGCAGGGCCGGGTGTTTCGCGTCATCGAGCGCCTTGCGCACCGCGGCCACATCGCTGGTGACCCCGGTGGCGGTCTCGTTATGGGTAGCGAGCACGGCCTTGATCTTATGGTTCTTGTCCTTTTTCAGAATGTCCGCATACTGCTCGACCGGTACCCCTTCGCCCCAATCGATCTCCAGCGCCTGCACATCCATCTTTTGCCGCTGACAGAGATCGATGAAGAGATTACTGAAATGACCGAAGCCCGAGGCCAGCACCTTGTCACCGGGGGACAGGGTGTTGGTGATCGCCGCCTCCCATCCGCCGGTGCCCGAGGCCGGAAAAATAAACACCTGGGCGTTCTTGGTCTTGAAGATCTTCTTGAGATCCCGGTAGAGCGGAAGCGTGAAATTCGGGAAGTCGAACGCCCGCATGTCCTCTTGCGAGACATGCATGGCATTCAGGATGCGCTCCGGGACATTGGTCGGTCCAGGGATAAACAGGAAATTACGTCCGGCCATCGTGGGAGGTCCTCCGCTGAGATGGGCAAGAATTTTAAATTGTTTTTAAACCGCCGCCGGCTTGAAGAGGCGGGCGGTTATCGGAGATCGAGCTCGGCGCCAATCTAACATGCGCAAACTCCCATGCGCAACCCGCGCGCGCCGTGTAGTCATGCGCCAAGCGCAGTTTCGAGCACGCGACAAAGCAGATGGGCTGCGCAGTAACTTTTGCAGAGCTTCCCTAAACTTGCGCCAATCCCCGCTCTAAATCGCGGATCAAATCGGCGCTATCCTCGATCCCCACCGAGATGCGGATTAAACCCTCGCCGATCCTCGCCTGGATACGCTCTTCTTGTGTCAAGCGGCTGTGGGTGGTGGTCGCCGGGTGCGTGATCGTGCTCTTGGTATCGCCGAGGTTGGCCGTAATGGAAAACACGCGCGTCGTGTCGATCAGGCGCCAGGCCGGCTCACGGCCGCCGCGCACCACAAATGAGACGATTCCGCCGAACCCGCTCTGCTGGCGGCGCGCGAGATCATGCTGCGGATGGGATGGCAGGCCCGGATAATAGACGCGCTCGACCGCGGGATGCTGCTCCAAGGATTCGGCTAACCGCAGGGCATTATCGCTATGGGCGCGCATGCGGATGCTCAAGGTCTCCAAACCTTTCAGAAACACCCAGGCATTGAATGGACTCATCGTGGGGCCGGCGGTGCGGAGGAAATTGAAGATGCCCTCCCCCACCAAGGCTTCTGGACCGATGACCGCACCGCCGATGCAGCGGCCCTGGCCGTCAATGTACTTGGTCGCCGAATGAATCACGAGATCCGCGCCAAGCTCGAAGGGTCGCTGTAAGGCCGGGGTGCAGAAAGCGTTATCGACAATCAAGAGTAACCCCTTCTCGTGCGCGAGCGCGGCGAGACGGGTGAGATCGGCAATCTCGGTCAGCGGGTTCGAGGGCGTCTCCAAGAACAGGAATCGGGTCTCGGATCGAAGAGCTCCGCGCCAAGCCGCGTAGTCCGTGAGCGGCACGAAGCTGGTCATGACCCCGAACTTGGCCAGGATGTTATTGAACAAGCCGACCGTGGTGCCGAAGATGCTGTGTGAGGAGACGATGTGATCACCGGCCTTGAGCAGCGCCATGCAGGTGGCGAGGATTGCGCTCATGCCGGATGAGGTCGCGATACAGCGTTCGCCGCCTTCGAGGGCCGCCAGGCGTTTTTCGAATACCCGGACGGTCGGATTCGTAAACCGCGAATAGATATTGCCGCATTCCTGCCCCCCGAAACGGGCCGCGGCTTGGGCGGCGTTATCGAATACAAAGCTGGAGCTGGCGATGATGGGCTCGCTTTGCTCCCCTTCGGAGGTGCGGACCTGTCCGCCCCTGACGGCCCGCGTATCGAATCCCCAATTGTCGCAATCCGAGGTCATGCCATCCTCAAAATGAAAAAACCCGC